>JAKAJY010000020.1 GCA_021824845.1 archaeon | reverse complement strand
GTTGAATAGCAATCTGTTTGTCGATTGGCTCATCATGTTCGGATTTTGTAGTAGGATCAAAAATTGGTCGAGGTAGTTTGGCTGCAATCTCGGTTATGCTTCCCTCTGGAATTTTTACTTGTCCTGCCTTCCATCGCGAGATTAGACTGCCATAGAAATAACCCCTCACCACACATTCGACTGGAATCATTTGCATTTTTTTAACAACGATCTCGTTTTTTGAGACCGACTTTACAAAGTGGTTTTTGATTGGCAGTTTGTTAAACCAGAATTCTGCAAATTTTGTTAAAACCTCGCCTTTGTGTGGGATGGGATCGTGAAATTTGACATCGTATGCAGATACCCTATCACTGAACTTGAAAAGAAGCGTCCCATCTTCCAAATCATAGACATCTTTTACCTTGCCTGAACCAATGAACTTCAATTACTGCTCAGAATATCCCCAGAGTAGCCAATTATAACAATTTTTGAGTGGATTTTTAATCATGACATGTGAAGAAACAACATGAAGGTATTTTTTCTGATTTTGCTTGTTTTGAGCTCATTTTTACCATTATTTTCAAGTCATGCCTTAGGTGATGAATCAGATGGGCCTCAACTGTATGATCAAAGCCTAGTTGTCGAACGCTTTGTCAAGGAAGGAATACCAAACAGCCCCACAACCATGACATTTGTTGGGAATGACATTTTGGTTTTGGAGAGATACACAGGTCTGGTAAGATTGGTAAGGGATGGACAGTTACAACCATGGCCTGTCTTGGATGTTTCGGTTGCAAAGGATGGAGAACGTGGAATGCTTGGAATCACATCAGTTGGAAATACTGTATATCTTTACTTTACAGCTGCTGAAGTAGATGCAGGACAAGCAATTGAGAATCGCATCTACAAGTACACTTGGAATGGGAACAATCTAGTTGATCCTGTTTTGATAAAGAGATTACCAAGTGACAACTTTTATCACAATGGAGGTGCCATGGCAAACCACGATGGCCAAGTTTATGCCGTAATTGGCGATAATGGAAACTATGGTATATTGCAAAACAGACCGCATGAGTGGAAAAATGACACCAGTGTCATTCTACGAGTAGACCCACCAGGACCATATTATGCGATTGGAATTAGAAACAGTTTTGGAATAGCAGTCGACCCAATCACTGGTAATCTTTGGGATACGGAGAATGGGCCAGATGAGTATGATGAAATTAATTTAGTTCCTGAAAACTTCAACAGTGGCTGGATTGAGATTATGGGGCCTGCAAACAATCAGACCAAAATCAATACCCTTCCAAAATACGAAGATTTTGTTTATTCGGATCCAGAATTTAGCTGGCAAAAACCTGTTGCGCCAACTGGAATCGAATTTGGCACAGAGCAACTAGGACACCCAGACAAGATATTTGTCAGCGATTGCAATACTGGTAGTCTTTACTGGTTTACGCTAAACTTGCAAAGAGATGGACTGACGTTCAATTCTCCAGAACTAGAAGACTTGGTGTTAAACATCGATGAGTCAAATACGGAGATTGTACTTGGTAATGGGTTTGGATGTGCAACTGATATTGAGCGTGGCCCAGACGGATTTTTGTATATTGTGTCCCTATCAGACGGCGCAATCTATAGAATAATGCCCGCAGTATTAGCAGAAACCCCAGAAGTAAAACCAGTTGAAGAATTTCCAGTCCAATACATTGCAATTGTAATAGGTGCTGTTGCTGCAACAATAGCAGGGTTTGCAATAAAACGCAAAAAAAGATAATCTTCCAAATTAGGGAAGGGTTCTGATTTCAATCAAACCGGCATCATAGTTGTACCCAAGACTGGAATATGGGTATTGATACACATCATAGTTTGATTTCATGCTGGCAAATGACGTGATTGGTATTGTATGGTTGTAAATCTGTTCCAAGTCATCACCACGATAAGAATCCAAATGAAAATGAGGATCTGCCAGCAGTACAAAATTTGTTGGGGCTTTGTCAAATAACACTACAGAGTAATCTTGGTACAGATTCATCCCAAGGACGTCGTTGTATATCCAGGAATGATGAGGCCCTGCAAGTACCACACCATTATGATCTGAGGCATAGTTTGCAGCAAATACTGCAGACTCAAATTGATTTGCAGTCACATCTAGATCCAATAGCATAGCAGTACTAAGAAGACCAAATGATGTAATTACAATCATGCTCAAAACCGGAGTATATTGCTTGATTTTTTCTCGAGTATTGTTTTTACCCAAGTCTGAAATCAAAATAGCAGCTGCAACACAAAAGCCAGGTAAAATCAACATCCAATGAAAGTATTGGGTATAACCAATCAGGCCCAAAAATACTACAAACGGCAGAATCCACAGTAATACAAAGATGTTTTTTCGCATTACGGAATAAACTACGCCTGCAATTCCAAGCCCAAACAATACAGGATCAATTGCTCCAAACGACAATGCGGTGTTTTGAATACCTGCGTTTTGTCGCTGGGATTGCCACAAAACATCTTTTTTCCAGTACTCAAACTGGTCATGTGTTATGCTGTATGCTGGCCAAATCATCGGGATCAGTACTATTGGAACCAACAATAACATAAGCAATCTTTTGTCTTTGTGATACGAATAGGCCAGATAAGCAACCAACGGAATCATTGTAAATGATGGAATCTTGGTAAGTATTGCCAATCCAAGGAACACACCAGAGAGCAATATTAGCCAGTTCTTTTTTGTGGAATTTTTAGAGTAAACCACAAACAAAATAGATAACAACACAAAAGGCAATAAAATAGAATCTAGCAGTATTCTCCTAGTAATCCAAGTCATTGGCATCACAGCAAACAGCAATGACGCAAAAATTGCTATTCTAGGATGATATTGTTTTTGTACAATCTTGTAAATCAGAAAAGTATCAAACACTGCAAGCAATCCCATCAAAACTCGCGGTATCAGATATAGAGATTTGAGAGATTCTGGATCAGTTCCATTTGGGCTTAGAATGTCTGGATAGCCAATCAGATACAAAATAGAGCCTAAAAACACCTGCCCGAAAAAGGGGTGATCATAGAACTTTCCCACTTGTGGACCATCACCATTTATGACGTGAATTGTGCGCTGCATGTAGACTCCTTCATCATAAAAGATCTCTGGAAACCCGGTAGGATTCCAAAGGTGTGTAAATGACGATACTCCAAGGACTAAAACTAGGATCAAGATTTTGCGGGACAGGCCAATCCACAGAAATACAGAGTTAATGTGGCTTTCCCATCACACAAAAATTTATCAATAGAATTTTTGCAAACATACTCGTGCGCGACATCAACGAAATAATGCCAAAAATTCCAAACATGAAGTGGGGTGCGCTTACCAACAAGTACCCATCAAACAAAAACGTCAAGGAATTAGACAAAATGTTGCCGCATGATAAGCGATGGCACACGGTATTCGACTATGAAGACCATGTCTACGTTGATGATGTTCAAGTCTGGAAAAAAGACAAAAAGGCTTGGAGTTAGCTACCCATCATACCGGGCATCTTTGGCGGAATTCTGTACTCTTTTACTATGGCAATTCCATTATCCGCAGTGACCACTACTTGGTCTAGTGAGTTACCATCTGGTGGTGAGATGATTATTTTTTTGCCAGGATCAAGTATCCCTATTTGCTGGGTTTGTCCGTTGCCGAAATTTACCAAGACGTTGGTGAGTGGTTTTGAGCCAGTGTTTTGAATCATCACTCTGGCTGTGACAAAAAGATTTTGAGGGTCCTTAAATGGGTCCACATCGATTTCATATTCTTGGGTTGCAATAGATCCTTTGGTCAATGATACACCAAGTACTATTCCAATAATTCCAATCACTGAAACGCCTGCAATTATGAAAAACTTGTATGATTCCACCACACCATAATGGGAAATCTAGCTATTAAGATTATTTTCCGCCCTGCTCTGGAATGGTGGATAAAGTAGTAGTGGATAAAACGTTCTTTGTTTTTCGAATTTGCTTTGTTATGATATCAGAGACGTGTTTGTGGTTTGGACCTACAACCTTGACAAAGATATCATACATTCCATATGTGCCATGTGCTTCCTTTACTCCATCGATTTTTAACAAATCGCGCATCACGTCCATTTCGTGCGCAGTCTCGCATTTTACCAAAACAAAAGCAATCTCTGCCATTATTCGCCCTTCATCTCCTCTCTTGTTTTGAAGGTTGGTTTTATGCCAAGTGTGTCATAGTTTCCAGTAGTGCAGGTAAAACATAGTGAATCATGAGGAATTCCAACAGCAGCAGCTAGGTTTTGTGCGTCATTATACCCCAAAAAGTCGGCACCAATATCGCTTCGGATTTTCTCAATGATTTCTGCGTCTGTGCCTTCCTGATTTGCGCCAGTTGCCAATTCATCTTGCGATGGAAAGTCAATTCCAGCATAGCATGGATATTTGATTGGCGGATAAGTGATCAGCATACTAATTTTTTTAGCACCCGCTCGCCTTAACGCCTTGATGATTGCTTTTGAGCTTGTACCCCTTACCAGACTATCATCTATTATGATGACATGTTTTCCGTTTATGATTTCGGTAATTGGTATTATCCAGCGGTTAATCTCTACTCTGTCGGACTGGTGTGGTTCAATAAAGCTGCGCAGTGGTCCTTTTTTGCTATACCTATCTTTGAGTAATCCTTCATCAAATTGTAGTTTTAGCTCCTGTGCATATCCTAGTGCTGCAGGCCTTGCAGAGTCAGGAACTGGAATGACTAGATCTGCATCTGTGATTGGGAATTTTTTTGCCAGAAATTGACCAATTCTTTTTCTTGCGACATAGATGTTTGTACCCTCCATTTTTGATGAGGGGTGTGCAAAATACGTAAATTCAAACGAGCAGTGTGCTCGCTGTTTTGCCTCGGAAAACATTTCGGATTCCATTCCGGTCTTGCTGAACTTTAGGAGTTCGCCCGGCACGACATCTCGGACCAGCTTTGCGCCAATTGCCGAAATGGCTGATGATTCGGACGCCACAATCGATACCTGGCCGTCCTCTTTTGAGCCCAGAACCATTGGTCTGAAACCCCGCGGATCACGTGCTGCATAAACTGCATTGTCATCAGATACAAAAGTAAAACAATAAGAGCCTGCCATCTCGTTTTTTAGAATCGACAAGGCTGCGCCCAATTTTCCATTGGTAGACATTAGCGACACCAAGCGTTGGGCTGCAATCATTGTATCACTGGAGCTTTGCGGAGTGAATGTGCATCCGCCAACCATGTTTGCCAATTCTGCAACATTTGCTATTGTACCATTGTGCGCAATGCAAAGATCCTTTACCTTTAGTGGTTGGGCATTTTCCAGGCTGCTTCGACCAACCGTGGAATATCGTACATGTCCAATTGCGGCAGGTGATGCATATTCTTCTGTTATTTTTTGAAATTCTGATGATGCCCCTGAAACCAATCCTAGTCGTTTTACCGGAATCTTGTTTGGGACTGCGATGCCCCATGCTTCCTGTCCTCGGTGCTGTAATGCACGTAGTGCATCAATTACCATCGGTATGACATTAGAGCCGTCGCGGCTAAAGATTCCAACCACACCACAATTTTCTTTTACCTTAACCATGCAGCACCAGATCCCTCAGTGAATTAAACCACTTTTCATGTGCCTTATCAACCCTTAGTTTGACAATCTGCTTTTTTTGATTTGAAAATATGATTTCATTTCCTTGGAATGTACCGATTTTTGCATGAGTTACTTTGGCCTTTTTCAGATCAGACAATACGGAATCTAGATTTGATTTTTCCACTACCAAAAGATACCTAGAATGACTCTCAGAAAATAACAGTTTAGCATCGTCTAGTTTTTCTTGTGGAATGTCTTGGAGTGATACCACACAGCCAATCTGGCTAGTCATGGATAATTCGGATATTGCAACTGCCAGTCCACCCTTTGCACAATCATGAGCCGCTCGCACTTTTTGATTTTGGATTATAGATAATACTGCATCCATGTTCCTTTTTGATTCGGTTAGATTGATTTTTGGTGCCTTGCCGCCAATGAAATCGTGAATGTGTTCATAGTACTCTGATCCTCCAAGCTCGTCTTTTGTTGTACCCACGATGATTAGTGTGTCACCTGATTCAATTTTTTGTGGCTTGAGTGGGGCTTTTTCAATCAGACCCAAAACACCAATCAGCGGAGTCGGCTTGATTGGACCCTGCGGTGTTTCATTATACAGACTAACCTTTCCGCCAACGCATGGAATATCAAAGAACTTGCAAAACTCTGTAATTCCCTTTAGTGATTGTAGAAATGTCCAAAAGATTTCTGGATTTTCAGGATTGCCAAACTGTAGATGATCAACCATTCCTATTGGTGATGCGCCTGTACATACAACATTTCTGCATGCTTCCTCAAAGCAGCCCATCGCACCATGGTATGGGTCCAAATAACAATACTTGGGGTTGCCATCGATTTTGACTGCAAGGTATTTCC
>JAKAJY010000039.1 GCA_021824845.1 archaeon | reverse complement strand
GGATGCTGTCTTTAGCTCCTTTACCATGCTTAACACTAGCTGATTGGTCATAGATATTGCGCTTTTGGAACCCAAATATAATGTTATGATTAGGCTTTTAGCTCTGTAATTACTTCTTTAAACTCTTCCAGTCTTTGAGCAAGCTCATCAACACCTGCTGTGATTATTTGCTCTGGGCTAAGTGCGCCTGTTGTTTCTACAGTTAGGACATATTCGCCCTCTTTGTCGGTGTGTGTCAGAACTGCGATGTTTGCCGAGTTCCACTTGGCATGTGTTGATCCGCGTCCAAGTCTTGCATATGCCTCAAGTTTTATCTTTTGGCCTGGGGCTAGCTGAACAATTGGAATTTTATCGGAAACTGGCTTTACTGTTTGGTCCTCAGAGCTTAGCTCAGATGATGTAACCGTACGAGTAGTTTCGGTATTGCCTGAATCAATTACCAGCATCACTCTACAATTTGAGCAGCCTGCTTGGCTTTTGCAAGAGCAAAGATGTGGCTCTGAGAATCGTTTAAGGTCTGTCTTTAGTGGAATTAGGCCCAATCTGTGTGAGATACCCTCGTCTGACATCACAGATGAGTTTTCAATCATATCTACGGTATCTATGGCAAAGACTGGAACGCCGTTTAGGCATATTCTTCTTAGCGCGTTTGCATATTGTAATGCAACGCCCTTTAGTTTTACTGACATGCGATTTTTATCTTGTGAAATTATCTCCAAAGAAGGCAATTAGAAAAATTTTTCCAAGTCCACATAAAAATCTAGCGTGGCTCTGGGCATGATTTTGACAGAGATAAATACCGATATTTGATACCTATCCCATGACAGATGTAACCGTGATTAGGCACTCTGTTGCCGGAGAAAAGTTTGAGATTCTAGTCAAGCCGGATCCTGCCTTGGAATACAAGCTTGGCAAAAGAAAGGACGTCTCTACCGTTTTAGTGTCTGATGAGGTCTATACTGATTCCAACAAGGGGACTCGGGCGTCAACTGAAAAACTACTCAAGGCATTCAAAACCCAGGACACCAATGAAATAATCGAACTAATTCTAAAAAAAGGCGAGTTAAACCTAACCACTGATCAAAGAAGAAAAATGGTCACGGAAAAAAGAAAACAGATAATCGAGTTTATTGCAAAGACCTACGTCGATCCGAGATCACACCTACCACATCCACCACTAAGAATAGAGCAAGCATTAGAACAAGCACGCATATCTATTGATCCGTTCCGAAACACAGAAGAGCAATGCAAGGATGTTGTTGAAAAACTCCGAAGCATCATACCACTCAAATCAGAAAACATGTTGTTAGAAATTACAGTTCCAGCTCAATACGCATCACAATCTTATGCAGTTCTCAAATCAACTGGCACTTTGAAAAAAGAAGAATGGCAAAATAATGGATCACTTAAAGCAATACTAGAAATACCTGCGGGAGCAAGGGCAAGCGTGATCGATAGACTAGGCTCTATAACCAAGGGCTCCGCCACTGTGGAGATGGTCAAGTAATGGATGACATTAAAAGAAAATATGTCATACCTGGAGATGTAATCACAACCGGTCCATATCGAGCAGAAGAAAACGTTCACCTCTTTGGCGATAAAATCATAGCCACAACTGTTGGCATTTCTGAAATATTTGATAGCGGCGTTCGCGTAATTCCTCTAACTGGAATGTATATTCCAAGAATTGATGATTTCATTATTGGTATAGTAAAATCCCATACCTCATTATCGTGGGAGCTCAACATTAACTCCTGCTATGCCGGTATTTTGCCTGCAGCAGATGTTTTTGGGCGTGACTTTAATCCAAAAGTCGATGATCTTACATCCAGACTAAAGACAGGGGACCTGATTGCAGCGCGAGTTGCAAACTCTGATAGATCACGCGATCCACTAATCACAATATCTGATAGGGATTTGGGAAAAATAGAAGACGGTGAGCTGATAAAAATCTCGCCAAGCAAAGTTCCAAGGCTGATTGGAAAGCGAGGCTCTATGATTCAAACAATCGAAGGTGCAACAAAGGCAATCATCACAATTGGACAGAATGGTTTTGTCGTGGTGTCGTGTGAGGAGCCAGAGGGATTATTAAAGGCCATAGAAGCAATCAAAATGGTCGAAGAACAAGCACACGTTCCGAATTTGACTGAAAAAATACAACAAATGTTAGGATCAAACAGTGAATAATAATGGGTGTAAAAAAAACAGACATAGTACTATTAGATGATAAGGGAATTCGTTGCGACGGCAGAAAAATTGACGAGCCTCGCAGAATTATGATTAAAGCCGGAGTTCTGAAAAACGCAAATGGTTCGGCATACATTGAATTTGGAGAAAACAAAATTTTAGCGGGCGTATTTGGTCCAAGAGATGTTCATCCAAAACACCTAGCAAACACAGATCGTGGAATTTTGCGATGCAGATATCACATGCAGCCGTTTTCTGTAGGTGAGAGAAAAAATCCAGCACCATCAAGAAGAGAAATAGAGATTTCCAAGGTAATCAAAGAGGCACTAGAGCCAGCAGTAATGCTAGAGGGATTCCCAAGGACTGTGGTTGATGTCTTCATAGAAATACTACAGGCCGATGGCGGTTCCAGATGTGCAGCACTAGATGCGGCAGCCGTTGCATTGGCAGATGCTGGAATTCCAATGAGGGACATGGTCTCAGCGTGTGCTGCAGGAAAAGTAGCAGATACTATCGTTTTGGATATCAACAACGAAGAAGACCAGGAAGGCCAGGCAGACATGCCAGTTGCATACATGCCAAACCTAGACAAAGTCACACTAATACAACTGGATGGTGTTCTAACACCACAGGAATATGAGAAATGTGCCAACACTGCAATCGAAGGATGCAAGCTGGTATATGAGGTACAAAAGAAAGCACTACAGGAAAAATTCTTTGGAGATAGTCAAGAATGACTGCTCCGATACTTGATGATCTAAAAAAGAAAAAGATTCTCGCATTGCTCAAGGACGGCCAACGAATCGACGGCAGAGCACTGGATGAACCACGAGCACTAACGATTGACACCGGTGTAATACCGAAGGCAGAGGGTTCTGCAAGAGTCCGACTCGGTGATACAGAGGTAGTGTGCGGCGTCAAGATTCAGCCAGACAAGCCGTTTCCAGATTTAGGCGATAGAGGAATATTCATCTGTACTGCAGAAATTTTACCATTAGCAGACCCGAGCGCAGAGCCTGGGCCACCAGGAGAAGAAGTAATTGAGCTTGCAAGAGTAGTAGATAGAGGAATCAGAGAAAGTGGGATGATAGATCTAAAACAACTTGTCCTAGAAAAAGACAAATCTGTAGTTGGAATCTTTGTTGATAATTCTGTGACTGATTATGATGGCAACTTGTTTGATGCATGCTCATATGCATCAGTTGCAAGCATTCTGTCTTGTAAGATTCCAAAATGGGAATACAAGGACGGCACAATCACAAAAATAGAGGGTGTACTGTCCGACCCACCAATAACCACAGTCCCGGTTTCTGTTACGATGGGCAAAATTGGCGATAAACTTCTAGTTGATCCAAACGCAGACGAATGGAAATGCATGGATGCTAGAATGACCATAACTACAAATGCTGATGGAAACATTTGTGCAGTTCAAAAGGGCGGAAGCGATGGATTCACTCCTGAGCAACTAATCAAGTGCGCTCAACTCTCGATTTCCACCGGAGCAAAAATAAGGGACATGCTAAAACAGGCAGGTAGAAGTTAAATGCTAAAAAAAGGCGGATCCCTAAAAGGTCTTAGACAAAAATATGGCATCAAGCACAGAAAAAAGTTCTCTGCAGTCCATGCCTTGTTAAAAGAAAAAAGAAAATGCACACAATGTGGCTCTCTGAAATTTGGACGAGAGGCAGTAGGAATTTGGGCTTGCAAAAAATGCGGTTACAAAATTGCTGGAACTGCATATGACCTTAACACTTAGTGCCGTACTATCCATCAAAACCAAAGAAAAAACAAAAGCAATTTTTGATTCACTAAGTGCCGATAATCGGTTTTATCCGGAAAACCCAACCAAGACAAAAATAAGCATGAAAAAAAATCACATCCAGATACAAATCGATGCGGACGAGCTGGCTCATTTGCGCGCAAACCTAAATTCTACGCTTCGGTTGGTCCAGGCAAGCTCTGACTCGCTTGAATCGCTACGGTTATAAGAAATTCAAAGAAATCTTTTACATGTCGCAAGGCCAACAAATTCCTCCATGGTTGCAAGAGCAACTAATGAAACTACAACAATCTCAGCAAAACCTCCAATCTATAATGGCCCAAAAACAACAACTCGATATTGAACAAATGGAATCCGAACGAGCACTAGAGGAGCTAAAAAAAATAGCAGACACTGATCCTGTCTACAAACATGCTGGTGCAATTCTGATAAAATCCACCAAGGCGACACTGATCTCGGAACTAGAAGAAAGAAAAGAACTTGCAAACACTCGTGTTACAGTTCTGGCAAAACAAGAAGCACGAATCAAAGAAAGCATCAAAGAACAAGAAACCAAAATCAACGAGATGATTCGCGGCTCACAAAAGCCACCATCGCAATAAATATCAGAAATAAACTAATCCTATCATGAAGATTGAGAATCTTCGAATTGTAGTAGATGAACGCGAGCGCAAAAGTGGAATTCCTGATCTGTTGCGCGCAGTTGGAATCAATCTAGAGATAAAGACGCTTCCAATAGGGGACTATATTGTAGCCCCTGAGACCATAGTGGAACGCAAAAGTGTCTCTGATTTGATATCCTCAATATTCGATGGAAGACTTTTTGATCAGTGCAATCGATTAAAGGAGCATTTTACACACCCCATCATTCTGATGGAGGGAAATGTGGAAGAAATAGAGCAAATCGTGGAAAATCCACTGGTGTTTTATGGAGCACTCTCTGCTGTGGCAATTGATTTCAAGATTCCAATCATACCTACGCCTAGTGCTACCCACACTGCAAAGATGTTAGTCTCAATGTGCTCAAGAAAAGACACGCTAAGAGGACCATTCCTCAAAAAAATAAAAAAATCCGACGATGTGTATAGACAACAACTTTCGGTCTTGTGCAGTCTGCCAGGAATTGGGGAAAAACTAGCTACTAGAATGCTAGCCAAATTTGGCTCACCAACAAAAACACTAAACGCATCACTTGCGGATCTTGCAAAAATAGAAGGACTTGGCGAGGCACGGGCCAAAAAAATAAAGCAAATGCTGGATCACACAAGCAGACTACACAAAGAGTCAAATCAGAAAACCTTGGACCTGTAATTCATGTTTGTCACACATACTTGGCTAAAAGAAAGTCTGAATTCGCCAGATCTAATCATACTTGACACTAGGCCAAAAATCGCATACTCTTATGGACACATACCAAACTCGGTTTCATTAACGGTTGAGCAAATAATCACGATCAGTCCGGAAGGTGCACATCTTGCACCTGATCCTAAAATCACATCTCAATTGCTTGGTGATCTTGGAGTTGATAATGTCAAGACCATAGCGGTGTGCGGTGATCTGATGGATCCATCCGTGTTTCGAGTTGCGTGGACCCTGCAATACCTAGGGCAACAAAACACCAAAATCCTAGATATTGGGATTGGCACGTGGCAGAGCCTTGGACTTGATATGAATCGCGCACAAAAAAAGCCAACACCAACACAGTTTGTGCCTAAAATACAAAACATCAGAATTGAGGCACACGAACTACATGACATGATTGGCAAAGTTACAGTTCTTGATGCGCGCAGCCCGCAAGAGTATTTTGGCGGACACATTCCTAGCTCTATTTTGTTTCCGTTCACCGATGGCATTGGACAGGATGGTAAGCTGCTTGATTCACAGGAATCTCTAACAAATTTATTTTTGCAAAAAAATATTCCGAAAAACCAAGAAATAATCTGTTATTGTATGCATGGGCATCGGGCATCCAGTCTGTTCTATCAGGCAAAACTCGCGGGATTTGAAAACGTTAGACTCTATGATGGTTCTTTTATTGATTGGCACTCAAAGCGACTTCCCCTTGAGTAGTCTTCGGCTTAGTTTGTTTCCACAGTTTGGGCAAAACTCTACCCCCGAGAACTCTTTATCACACCCAACACAATAATGAATCCAATGTCCTACATCCTTGATTCCTTTGGTCATTATTGGGCTTACTTGCAGTCTGAGATTTTTTGCAAGATTTGATACTGCAAAATCATCTGTGACTAGATTACCTCTTGTCTCATGAGCTAATGCTATTGCGGAAATGTCTGCCTTTGATAGTTTTTGCACGTCTCCTGTTTTTTTTGCAGCACTCATAACAACATCAATACTGGACCTGAGCGGATCCTGGATTCTTAGTCTGTTGGTATCGAGCAAGGCATCTAGTGCACCATGGTTTTGCTTGATGTGTTTTATTTCCTCAAAAATCACAGACGTGGTAATACCTGGTTCTGGAGATGCAAAGGGAATCCCCGCGTAAAAAGCG
>JAKAJY010000031.1 GCA_021824845.1 archaeon | reverse complement strand
AGTGATTGGTGGATGGCAATTCCTTGTATGGCCTTGGTTGGCGTTACATGGGCGTTTTTGTATATTGGTGGAAGCATTCACTTAATGGAAAATAACCCAAAGTCAACATCCACTGGCGTGTTCAATTCTACCATATCGATTGCAAATGTGATAGGTCCTGTAATAGCTGGTGCTATTGCGTTTTGGTATGGTCATGTCATGGTGATGTATTTTGCAGTAGTAATTTGTATTGTTGCGTTTTTGGTATCATTAAAAATTAAAAAATAAACCTATTATTCAAAAAATAATTTATCTCAGGCCCCATCTTGCCATGACTTTGTCTTCCAGTCGTTTGAAGATCAGCCCATCAATCACAATACCAATCACCATTATCACAATCATCATTGCAATTACCTGCGACACATCAGACAGCTGACGTCCAACATTTAGTAAGAATCCCAACCCTAAAAATGAAAACAACAGCTCTGCTCCAACCACACCTCGCCAGCCAAATGCCCAACCTTGCTTGAATCCAGTGATCAGATACGGAAATGCCGCTGGAATCAAGACCTTGGTGATTAGCTGCTCGCCTTTTGCACCCATATTCTGAGCAGCTGCAATAAAGTCAGGATTGATGCTTTTCACACCAGTATATGTGTTGATGGTAACTGCAAATAGAGCGCCAGCAACGGTAACAAAGATAATTCCAGCATCAGTCAGCCCAAACCAGATTATTGCCAATGGTGCCCATGCAACAGAGGGAATTGACTGTAACCCCAATACGACCGAGCCAATTGTTTCATTTACTGTCTGGACACGCGCCATGAAAATTCCCAAGGCGATTCCGCCAACTACTGCCAGTGCAAAGCCGGCTGCCAGCCTCCAAAGGCTAGTTCCTATTCCAATCCACAAAGTACCATCTACGGCACCATACCACAAGTCTTCTGCAACATCATATGGAGATGGAAATACATTATCAGGCCAAACGTTTGCCACATCAAGTGCCTGCCATACCAAAACAATTCCGACATAGAATGCAATTTTCTTGCCAAGCGATTTTATCTTCATTCCGAGTTCTCCTTTGCCTTGACCTCAGGCCTTAGTAGTAATGAGATCTCTTTTTGGTATGGAATTAGTGTTTCATCTTCTGCAAGGCGAGGCCTCTTGTGGTCTATTGAAACGATTTTCTTAATTGTTGAAGGTCGATGTGTAAACACTACTACCTTGTTGCCCAGAACAGTAGATTCGGAAATGCTATGTGTTACAAATATGATGGTCTTTTTTGTTTTCTGCCAAATCATTTGCATTTCGACTAGCAACAAGTCACGAGTCTGAGCATCCAGTGCTGCAAATGGCTCATCCATCAGTAAAATTTCAGGATCCATAACCAGTGCTCTAGCAATTGCTACTCGCTGTCGCATCCCAGTCGATAGCTGGTACGTATATGAATTTGCAAATTTTGTGAGCTGCATCATGTCTAGATATCTGTCAGAGATTTCGTGTCTCTCTGATTCCGGAATGCCTGCTATCTTTAATCCAAATTCCACATTGTCTCGCACCTTTAGCCATGGGAATAGTGCACCTTCCTGAAACACCATTATCCTGTCAGGCCCAGTCTTTGTTATTGGCCGATTATCAAGCAGGATTTGTCCCTCATCTGGCTTTTGCAGGCCAGCAGCAATTCTTAGAAATGTAGACTTGCCACATCCAGATGGTCCAACCAAGCACACAAAGTCGCCATCCTCTACTGTAAAGTTGATTCCACCTAGTGCTTTTAGAGGCTGGCCATCATGCTCAAAATACTTGACAATGTTTTTTGCCTCTAGCTTTGCCATGGTGTAGCCTCCAGTGTCTTTGCATAAATGTCATCTAGGTTGTACTCATGACGACCCAAATATCCAAGTGAATATGCACGCTCTGCAAAGAGAGTAATTGCCTCGGAATCAATATCACTAGTAAATGAAATCTGAGAAAATGAATTATGAACTATGTTTGTAGGCAATATTTTGCCGGTGTGATCTTTGTAGAAATCAATGTAGATTACTTCTGTTTTGTCAGGGTTTTGGTTTATCCATTGTATGGATTGCTCATGACCTAGGAGAAATTTCCGTACCACATCCGGATGTTTTTCAATGTAATCGGCTCGCCCCACCAACAATACCGATGGGAATCGCTTGTTTGGCCAAAGGTCTTGCTCAGAGAACAGTCGTTTACCACCAAGCTGTTCAACTAGCATTGTAGCGGTTGGTTCTGGGACCCAGGCGGCATCAATTTCGCCCTTGGCAAATATTGTGTAGATTTCAGGATTCGCAATATTGTAGACAATGACATTGCCGCCTTTTTCTGCCGGTTTTAGGCCGTTTTGCTCCAAATAGTTTCGAAGTGATACGTCCTGTGTGTTTCCAATAAATGGAGCAGCTATCTTCTTTCCAGCCAAATCAGATGGTCCAGATATTGTCGAGTCTTTTTGTATGACAAAGCTTGCACCATTGTTTGCAGCACCAGAGATAATCTTGATTCCATTTCCGCCAGACTTGACATATCCATTAACAAATGGTGCAGGTCCCACATATGCCAGGTCTACCGAGTTTACAAATAATGCCTCTATTGCTTCTGGTCCGCTATCAACTATTTTGGTTTGGATTTTGGTGTCTCCAAGATGATCGCCATAGTATTCATTCTCCACACCAACAATAGGAACTGCATGTGAGATGTTTGCAAAAAAGGCAACTCTAACCTCGTTTTTTTCTGAATAGTTGCCCGAAATCACGCTCAAAACCACAGAAATTGCAATTATTGCCGCAACTGCTGCACCAGCCAAAGGCAGAATTTTCATAAAACAGCGTTATGAAACTTTGGTTAAATAGTGATCGGATTTTAGCTGCAGCTATAGCTAATTTTTTGGCTCAACTATTTTTTCCAAAATCATAAAATGAAAATTTTTCTCATCTAGAAAATTTCAAGACCAGATCAGCATAAAAGATAAATGCAAATCACATCACGGAAAAGCTCTAATGAAACAAAAGGCAGTGCTTGCTTTTTCCGGCGGACTGGACACCTCTGTTGTTATCAAATATCTACAAGAAAAACACAGGATGGATGTTATCACCGTAACAGTAGATGTGGGAGAGGGGAGTGACCAGAAAAAAATCGCAGCAAAGGCAAAGAACCTAGGTGTACTACGACATTACAATATAGATGCAAAAAAAGAGTTTGTCGATGATTTTATTCATCCATCAATCAAGGCAAACGCATTATACCAAAACAAGTATTGTTTGGCAACCTCGCTTGCACGACCATTAATTGCACAAAAGGTACTAGAAGTAGCCAAGAAAGAAAAAGTCGATGCGCTGGCACACGGATGCACAGGCAAAGGAAACGACCAAGTAAGGTTTGATGTTACGTTTGGTTCTGGGTCTAATCTTCCAATAATTGCGCCAATTCGTGACCTAAACTTGGATAGAACCACGGAACTAGAATTTGCAAACAAGCACGGCATTCCAATTGATTCAGTATCAAAAAAGTTCTCCATTGATCAAAACCTTTGGGGACGGGCAATCGAAGGCGGAGACATGGAAGACCCATACAATGAGCCACCAGACGATGCATTCATCTGGGTCAAGACAAAGAATCTACCAGACAAGGCAAGATATCTAGAGATTGAATTTGAGCATGGAATCCCAGTTGCAGTAGACAAAAAAAGACTATCTCCAATCAAGCTAATCGAATATTGCAATAAGGTTGCAGGCTCGTGCGGTGTTGGAATAGTAGACCACATCGAGGATAGAGTAGTTGGCATAAAATCCCGCGAAGTCTACGAAACGCCAGCTGCCTTGTGCCTAATTGAGGCTCACTCTGATTTAGAAAAAATGGTGCACACAAAACACCAAAACAAGTTCAAGAGTATCGTAGACCAAGAGTGGACCTGGCTTGCATATTCAGGATTGTGGCAAGACCCACTAAAGCGAGATTTGGACAAATTCATTGACCAGTCCCAAAAGGTAGTAACTGGCACAGTCAAGCTAAAACTATACAAGGGAAGCTTCCGAGTGGTTGGAAGAAAATCCAAGTACTCTTTGTATAGTCATAACATTGCAACCTACGGCAAGGGATCTGCCTTTGATCAAAGAAAGGCAACCGGCTTTGTTGAGCTGTGGGGACTGCAAACAACAGAAGCTAATAAATTATCAAACAAGAGGTGAGAAGGATCGTAATGAATTGTTTAGAATGTGACGCAGGAATCAATATCCCAGGGGACGCAGCTGTAGGCGAGATAGTATCTTGCCCAGAATGTGGCGCAGACTTTGAAATAGCAAAAAAAGACGGCGCTAACGTTCAGCTAAAACCAGCAGAAAGTGTCGGAGAAGACTGGGGAGAATAGTTGTCCAGAGTCTGTATCGTATTTGATAGAATAAGGCTGGAGGAAAAGATGCTGCAGGACGCATCTGCAAGCCTCGGATTCGATACAATAATGCTGGACGCAAAGATTACTCAGCTAAGCACCGAAAGCAAGAAAACCGATGTTGACTTTGGTGATGTAGTTCTGGAAAGGTGTGTCAGTTACTTTAGGGGACTGCACTTTACATCATGCCTAGAATTTCTGGGCGTTCCAGTCATAAACTCACACAGAGTAGCAGACAATTGCGGAAACAAGCTGGTAACATCACTTTTACTAAAAAAATCAGGTGTGCCAACACCCAAGACATATTTTGCATTTTCATCAGAGGAGGCAATGAATCTAATTGAAAAGGTAGGCTATCCAATTGTGATAAAGCCAGTAATTGGCAGCTGGGGCAGGGGCGTGATGCCATTACGCGATAAGGATACCACCGAAGCAATAATTGAGATGCGAGACATTGAAGACGGCTCACATGATAGAATTTACTATTTGCAGGAAATGATAGACAGACCGCCGCGCGACATTCGCGCCATAACAGTAGGGGATCAGGTGGTTGCCGCAATGTATCGAAAATCCCAAGGTGATTTTAAGACAAACATTGCACTGGGTGGTGACCCAGAGTTATGTGAGATCACACCAGAGGTGGAAGACATTTGCCTCAAGGCATCAAAGGCAGTAGGCGGTGGCATTCTAGGAATTGATCTAATGGAAGACAAAGCTCGAGGACTAGTCTGTCATGAAGTAAACAACACAGTAGAGTTCAAGGGATTGGCTCGAGTTGCCAAGAAAAACATCCCGCAAGAAATGGTAAAGTTTGCAGTATCACAAATCAGAAAATAATTCTAGCCGCTCTTTGATGCGTATTTCTTTCTGTACTTGAGATATCGATAGTGTTCTTTTTGATATGCTAGGTATTTGCCGTGGTTTTTTTGCCGACTCAAAGATATTCTCTCAATTACAGATTTTTTGTTCTTCGCATACCATTTTTTGTATGATTCTTTTAGTCGTTCTTTGAAGGCAGGGTCTTTTTTGTACCTATTTCGATTATAGTCGGCTTTTCGTTTTTTTACTAAATCGCGATCAGATTTTGCCAACAAAAACTGAACTATATGAAATTGAATAAATTTTTTTCCACATCAGAATACAATAAATTATACCGCATTCAGTGTAGGAACATGTTGCGAGTAGGAGTAGTCGGAGCTTCCGGTTATGTCGGAGGAGAAATGCTACGTCTTTTGGTATCACACCCAAAAGTAGAGATCACCCAAGTCACATCACGACAGTATGTCGGAGAATACTTGCACAGAATCCAGCCAGGACTAAAGGGATTCACAGACATGACATTTTCTGAGCTAGACTATGACAGAATGACAGACAAGTGTGATTTGGTATTTACCGCAGTCCCACATGGAACCGCAACAGAGATTGTCAAGGCACTATATGACAGAGGCCTCAAAGTTATCGATTTATCAGCAGATTATAGATTACACAATAAAGACGCATACGGAAAGTGGTATGGATGGGAGCACCCACACCCAGAATACTTGGAAAAATCAGTCTTTGGTGTACCAGAATTGCACAGAGAGAAGATCAAAAACGCTCAACTGGTTTCATGTCCTGGTTGTATGGCAGTAACATCAATGCTAGCCATTGCACCATTAATCAAAAACAACATCATCGACACAGAACACATCGTAGTTGACTCTAAAATCGGCTCATCAGGTGCAGGCGCAGGCAGTGTCGCAGGCACACATCATGCAATGCGTTCAGGTGTAATTCGACCATACAAGCCAGCAAAGCACAGACATACAGGCGAGATTGAACAGGAACTATCAGAGATTGCTGGAAAACCAATCAAGGTATCAATGAGTCCTCACGCAGTGGATATTGTCCGCGGAATCTTGTGTACAAACCATACATTCCTAAACAGAGAAGTAACCGAAATTGAGCTATGGAAGATGTATCGTGAAATGTACAAAGATGAGCGATTCATCAGATTGATTCGTGATAAAAAAGGCCTCTACAAGTTCCCAGATCCAAAGTTCGTAGTAGGATCAAACTTTTGTGACATTGGATTTGATATTGATGAGGACAATCACAGATTAGTCGCACTATCTGCATCAGACAATC
>JAKAJY010000135.1 GCA_021824845.1 archaeon | reverse complement strand
CTTTTTCATCAAAGGCCAATATGGCAGCTGCCCCCCGATGCTCAATTATTTCGCGCTTTATCTTTCTGCCATTTACTATAAGATCATAAAGGCTGAGGCCCAAAATTCTTCCCTCATAGATTGTCTTTTTTCGCATCCACTGACCCACCATTTGGGCTGGATTTTAATTTGTCTGGTATGCTAGGTGTAGTTTCTCAGATGCTTTGGCTGCTTTGATTGCGTTTGTTACCCATTTCTGCGGGAAGCTTATTTTCTTCGGAATGAACAAGTCAGCTGATGCTACACCCTTTACTTTGCGTATTTTCTGGGTTATGTTGTCCAGCTCAAAAATGTTGTTGCTAAACAAAAACAACACCACTTGGTTTTTTGCCAAAAATGGTTTTTGCAAAAACGAGTCTACAAATTCCTTCTTTAGTGATTTCAGAGTATCCTCCATGCTCCCATCAACCCAGACCAAAACTGCAAACGGAATGTACTGTCCAAACTTGGCAGGATCATAGATTGCGGTAAACTGAATTGCCTCATCACTTTGCAGTTTTTTGAGCGACCTTGCAATTGTTTTTGTGGAGAGTTTTGTCTTTTTTGCCAGATCCTCTATTTTCATTCTTGGCTCCTTTAGTAATTGATCAATGATATCCACATCCGTCCTTGTAAGGTCCGATCGTACTCCAGGGTTTTCGGCCTCAAATATTGATAATAGCCTGACATCTTTCATCAGGCTTTTTGCAAGCTCTATTTTTTGCGAAACATTTTCCTTTACCACAATTCCACAAACCATAACTCCGCCAACGCAAGGCACCAGCAAGAATGGCTCGCCAACCAACTCGACTTGCTTTAGAATTTCGTTAATGTCTTGTCCAGTCGTTACAATATACAAAATGTTGTAACCCAAAACAGGCGGCTCTATTTTCAGAGTGAAATTTTCTATTGTTTGATTTTTTATCATCTTGTCAATTCGGGATTTTACTGCGGCACCGGAAATTCCGATCTTTGTTCCTATCTGCCTGTCTGATTCCCTGCAGTTGTCCAGCAAGTGATGTAGGATTGCCACGTCTGATTTGTCCAATTTGGAATAGTTAGGCACTAGTTTCTTATTAAACAATACTATTCTTTGATCGAAATGTCTGATTTCACTGTTTTAGGCACATAATACATTAAATATCAGACTAAATTACTATACCCATGGATTACCGAGTCCAGCTCGCAAAGAGAATGCTCTCCAACAAAAAGGGCTCACTCATTGGCGCAGTCTTGGCAGTATCAATTGGAATTTTGGTAATACATGTGAATTTTGTAATCTTTCAGGGATTGTACGATGCTATAGTGAGAGACCTTTCCAGCTATCGATTCGGGGATGTTCTGGTAACTGATGAGGAAAGCTTCATCACAAAGTCCGACATATTCTTGGTAAACTGGTTTGAGCGAATACCATATGTGGAGGCGGCAACGCCCAGGGTGCAATCATCAGCTGCAATCAATGTAACAAAAAATGGCAAGCTGATTGAAGAGTTCAGAGTTCCGGTCATAGGAGTTGATCCATTCCGAGACCCGCGAGTATCTACTGCACACGAAACAGTCACTGATGGCCAGTATGTTTTTTCTAGAAACTCCGTGGTTGTCGGCTCCAGAGTGGTAAGTGATCTTGGCAACATCAAGGTGGGTGATAGTTTACAAATAAAAATCACAGACAGGCGGGGCGAGGATCAAATAAGGAGATTCATAGTTACAGGAATTGTCACATCTCCCGGTGGCCAGGGTCTAGACTCTGAAATAATAATGCACATTGATTCATTGCGAGACATGTTGGACAGAGACGGCGAAACTGGAGAAATTCTAGTAAAGCTAAATGATCCAGACAAGGCATCCGATGTGAAAAATTATTTTCTGAGAACTTTTCCAAACGATGAATTCAAGGCAGAAACAATAGAGGAATCAGCTGAGGCTGCCCTTAGTGGGTTTAGGTCAGGCATTGCAATGATCAACATGATAGGATACTTTGGAATGATGTCGTCTGCATTTGCCGTAGTTACCATTCAGATGATGCTCGTATCCAGCAAAACAAGGGAAGTGGGTGTAATGCGTGCAATAGGTGCAAAAAGAAAGGACATTCTGATTATTTTCATAGTCCAAGGCATGATGATTGGAGCCCTAGGCGCAGGCCTAGGCACGGCAATGGGTCTTGGATACACATTTTACGCAAAAGAGACCAAGATGACCTTTGCAGGAAGCATTCCATTAGAGGTCAGCTATGACTGGGAAAAGGTAATCCAGACTGCCCTAATGGCATTCTCGCTAGCAGTAATTGCATCAATTTATCCGTCCTACAAGGCAACCAAGCTGCAACCCGTGGAGGCAATGCGCTATGTCTGATATTGTACTGGAATTAAAAAATGTCAACCGGGTCTTTGGCCAGGGCGATACAAAGGTCCAAGCACTAGACAATGTGACATTTTCCGTAAAGCGCGGCGAATTCTTGCTAATTGTTGGAAGCTCTGGTTCTGGCAAGTCAACCTTGTTGAACATGATCGGCTTGCTTGACAAGCCAAGCTCCGGCCAAGTGTTCATTGATGGCACAAACACCACCAAATTATCGGACAATAAAATATCCGCATTCAGAAATTCCAAGCTAGGATTCATTTTCCAATTTTCAAATTTGCTAGCAGATCTTACAGTACTGGAAAATGTAATGCTGCCAAGAAACATCCAGAGAACTGATCAGAACGCGCAAAAGCAAGCAATTGAGCTGCTAAGGTCAGTAGGACTGGAAAACCAGATGCACAAGCGAGCAAACAAGGTTTCCGGCGGTCAGGCCCAGAGAGCAGCAATTGCCAGAGGTCTGATTAATCATCCGGCAATTGTACTAGCTGATGAGCCAACTGGAAATCTTGATTCAGTAACTGCAGAAACGGTAATTCAGCTAATGAAATCAATGGCAAAAAAGCTAAACCAGACATTTGTCATTGTAACTCATGACAGACACCAGTTTGGTGAAGTGGATAGAATAATTACAATAAAGGACGGACGAGCATTTGAGGGAGAGGACGTGCCGCCAAAAATGGAGCTGACAGTATGAAACTCCTAGTCATTATGATGATGGCTTTGGTGGTTCTTGCACCATCCCTTGATGCGTATGCCCAGCTAGGTAAGGGAGACTCGCCATTTGAGCGCAATTTTGGTGATGTCAAGTTTCTGGACGCATACTTTGGAACACTGGACCAAAAAATCGAGGTAACACCAGGGGACAAAAATGTGCCATTTACCGTAGTGTTTGCAAATGTAGGCTCGCAAGACATCACAGGAATCAAAGGACAATTGCTCTTACCATTGGGTTTTAGCTCATCAGATGGCAAGGGTGCACTAATTTTTGCAGACAGCGATTCGGAATCATTGGCAGGCAAGCATTTTTCTCTGACATTTTTTGTAAATCTTGAGAAGGGTGTTCCAGTACAGCAATTTCCTGCAACAGTCAAAGTCGATTACACCAGACTAAGAGAATCAGGCCAGCGAACCGCTTTCTTTGATTTTGATTTCAAGGTTACTGGTGAGAGCATCCTGAACCTAAGGGCAGACAATCCGTTTTTGACATCACTCAAAAACAACGAAGTAATCATACAGATAACAAACACAGGAACTGCACCGCTTTCAAATGTGAATATTGTTCTAAAAAATACAGAAGCATCATCTGATCGTGAATCAACCCTAACAAATCTAGAAAATGTAGTGTTTGATCAAAACGAATGGGATATCGGCACAATCGATGCCAAGTCATCAAAGAAATTCACATTTTCGGTTTATGTGCCGGCAAATGTAAAGACAGAAACACTTCACACTCCACTACAGGTATCATACTTTAATTCACACGGAGACAAAATTGATGATACCAGAACAGTCGACTTTTACATCAATGGTCTGATTGATGCAAAAATCTATGACATTCGTGTAATAGAGTTATCTGGCACTCAGACAATCATTGGCGAGATAATCAATGAGGGAAACATCAACGCATTGTTCGCATTTGTCACACTAGAACCACTGGAGGGATCAAACATCAAAAAGGTAACCCAGTTCATTGATGAGCTAGAAACAGATTCACCCGTACCGTTTAACATTCCAGTAGAGTTTGATGGAGAGCCAAAATATGGAGACCACCCCATCAAGATTACCGTTCGATACAAGGATGATCTGCGCGTGGAACATCTCGTATCAGAAATAGCGACAGTAAATCTCAAGGATTTGACAAAAAAACCAGAGCCAACCATATCCGACTTTGCGCCTGGAATCATTGGATTGGCACTAGCTGCAATCGCAGGCGTAATCATTTACAAGAAAATCAAAAAGAGAAAAGAAGCTCAAAGCGAATCCAGCTAGGATTATTAATCAAATCATCATTTTTTGGATCCATGACATGGGATGAAATCGAAATTCCCAAGGAACTGCGCCCATTCATGCTGGAGCAAGCCCGAGAGACAAAGCTCGGCCACAAAAACGGCGCAATCAGGCAGTACCGCTATGGAAACCTGCACATTCGCGAATACGACAACAAGTATCTGGTACACATGGACAAGGTAAATCCACATGATGATCCACTTGGACATCTGGTCTATGATGCGCAGGAAGTGCTTGTAGGTGTGGCAAGCGGTGCAGTCGGCGGCGCCAAAGTGGCATCATACATTTACAAAAAATCAAAAAAGACAAAAAAAGACAAGCAAATAGCAACAGCTGCAGGAATCATTTCCTCTGTGGCAATTGGCTATGTCGGATACAAGCTAGCAAAAAAGGCAAAGGGACAATGAGCACATCTAGAACAATTCATGTTTTGATAAAGCTGATTCCAATTATCATATCACTAAGACGGGACAGAAAGGCTTGGGTCAGAACAGAGGGAAAAAATCTGGATCTGAGCAAATTTCAAAAAAATGCAAACAAGGTACTCAACACGTTTGTTTCTTTAGGCCCAGTCTACATCAAGCTAGGCCAGTGGCTTTCATCGCGAGCTGACATTTTGCCGCAACCATATCTCGAAGAGCTATCAAAACTACAAGACGATGTTCCAGCAGAATCATTTGATAAAATCAAGCCAATAATTGAAAAAGATCTTGGCACGCTGGAAAAATTTACGTCACTTAACACAAAGGCAATCTCTGGCGCATCGTTGGGACAGGTCTATTTGGCAAAAATCAAAGACCGAGACGTCATAGTAAAGGTAAAGCGCCCAGGAATTGAAAACATCATAGAGCAGGACATCAAGGTTCTAAAAAAAGTAATTCCGCTTGCAATGAGATTCGTTGATCCAAACCTGAGGTTCTCTGCTCAATCAATGCTATCACAGTTCATTGAGACAATCCATGAGGAATTAGACTACACAATAGAATCATCAAACCTCAAAAAAATCAAGCAAAATCTGACAAGACATCACAACGTCAAGATACCACAAGTGTATGACGAGTATTCCACAAAAAACGTGCTCACAATGGAGTACATTCCAGGAATCAAAATAACAAACATCGAGGATCTGGACAAAAAGGGACTCGACAGGCAAAAAATAGTTATTGATGTACACAAAGTCTTCTTTACGATGCTCTTGCGGGACTCGATATTTCACGCAGACCCGCATCCTGGAAACATTTCCGTTGCGGATGATGGCTCGCTGATTTTGTATGACTTTGGAATGGTTGGCAAAATCGACAATGATACTAGGATGAGAATAGTACGACTCTATTTGGCCCTAGTGGAAAAAGACCCACCAAGGACAGTCAATGCAATGTCGGAGCTTGGCATGCTCATGCCAGAGTTTAATCGCTCTGTAATCGAGCAGGGAATCGACATGTCGATTCGAACGATGTATGGGAAAAAGCCAGACCAAATGGAAGTCAAGGCCTTGATGGAATTGGCAAACAAGACCATGTCAAAATTTCCATTCATGCTGCCAAAAAATCTGGCCTTATACCTACGAATGAGTTCCATAATTGAGGGAATCTACAAAACTCACAAGGTTGACTTCAAGTTCATCAATGTACTAAGAAACATTTTGGAGGAAGAACACCTAATCAAGGACGCATACATTGAGGAGCTAAAATATTCCT
Source organism: archaeon (assembly GCA_021824845.1). GTDB lineage: Archaea > Thermoproteota > Nitrososphaeria > Nitrososphaerales > Nitrosopumilaceae > Nitrosotenuis. The sequence goes on along the minus strand of JAKAJY010000135.1, from coordinate 474 downwards.
TTACAAGGTTTGCAAAGTCCATTGATGCAACCATATCAATTGCGCCTGAGCTGAAAAAATTCCTAGAGGAAAACAGGACGCTTCAGCTAAACTCTAAACCAAAACGGGATATCTTGCTTGCAGGAAGCATTCTTTCCTCTGCTGTGTTTGTCGGCTCTGCAGTATTGTATTCATCAAATAATATGGTCGCAACTGCTGGCATGATTGGTGCGTTTGTTATAATGGGAATATTTGCAGTATTTAGAAAGCGCTAGTCTATTGAGATCTGTTTTTCTTTTTTAGCATGAGGAATTCTCACAGTCAGTACGCCTTGTGAGAACTTTGCGGAGCTGATTGACTCGTCCTTTACATGAACTGGTAGGATTATTTTTTTATCAATAATATTTGGTCTTTGGTTACAAATGATTCCGTCTGTTTTTGTCTCTGGTTTTTGGGCATTGATTGATAGGATGTTTTTGTGAATTGACAGTCTGA
>JAKAJY010000059.1 GCA_021824845.1 archaeon | reverse complement strand
ACTTTGATCAAATTATTGTACCAGCTTAGCTGCCACACCATGACATTTTCCGATCTGTACGAGAATTCCAAGATAAGAATGAAGAAATCATTTCTAAATTATCTGCACCTTTGTATTGATTACAATTTTGTAAGAAAGGAATCTGCTGGTGCATGTGTTGAATATTCCATAACGGAGCGCGGCAGAACAATGCTGAATCTGTTTTTGCACAAGAGTAATTAGGACTAGAACAAGACAAAATCCAGTGGCAAGAAAAATCCTAGACGAGTCAGTCCATGAAATAAAAAAGATTCCAATCAAGAGTCCAGTAATATTTGCAGGCTTTGTAGGGCCAGGCCTTGCAGGCCCTCTGGCAATAGGATACATCATAGAAAAGCTGAAAATGCAAGAAGTCGGATACCTGCACTCCAAGTACTTGCCACCATCCACAGTATTCATCCAGGGCAGACTACGCCACCCATTCCGGTTCTATTCCAACAAAAAAGGAACCATTTGTGCCATAATATGTGAAGTCACATTAAAGATGGACGGCCTGTACAATATCGCATCAATAGTTCTAGACTGGGCGCAATCCAAGGGATGTAAAGAATTGGTCATACTTGACGGAGTTGCATCAGAGAATCATGATGAAAAGACGTTTTGTGCAGCCGAAGAAGACCTATGCAGAATAATGCAGGATAAGCAAATATCAATGATATCACAAGGATTCATCACAGGCATTCCAGGCAGCATACTAAACGAATGCATCATACGTAAAATACGAGCAATCACGCTACTAGTCAAGGCAAGCCATACAAATCCTGATCCACTAGCGGCGGCTACTTTGATTGATGCGATTAGTCGAGTTTACGAAATCCCAATTGATACATCGGATCTTAAAAGACAAAAAGAAAAGATTGGCAGTGAATTTCAGGAGATGTCTGAAAAATACAAGGAACATAGACAGACAGACTCTGGAATGTATATGTAGGATTTAGATTTTTTTTGGATCATAATCCTTTGTGCTGATTTGATATGAAATTGCATTGTTTGTCAAGCTACACTCTATTGACGCGCCAAGTGTCTTGAATGCAGAATAATAGTAAGTCTGAAAATAGATCGACCATTTCATTCCCATATCATGCTTCATCACAAACTTGACATTATCATCTTCGATGATTTCGCTGAAATGAAATCCAGCAGCCTTTGCCCTGCTTCTGAGAATCGATATCCATTCCCCAACATCGATTTTTCCGCGCATTGCAAGCAGCATATCCTTTGGGACATTTTGTCCTACCATCTCGGCAACATCCATTATGGTTTGATCATCGATTTTTTCAAAATACGCCATCAGGACATCCTTTGGAACTGGAATCCAACCGGTTTTTGCGGCAACCACGTCCCAATCCACAGCATGCGAGAGAAGCTGGTTTATTGCGGAGTTTATTGTGATGTTTTCCGATTTTGCATATGATCTCAGCTTGTCAAGTGTTTTTTTGTGTATTCTTGCCGTGATCGTCTCGGTTTTTTCATTTTTGATATCTTCTGACATGATCCAACTTTCCTTGTTTTTAATGCTTAAAGTGTTTTTTTGGCAATAACGATTACAAGTAATTACAAATGATTACAAATAACCAAAAACAGACCAATGATTTCAGCACACTTAACAATCATGGGTGAGATCTGTTTGCAATGTCCGCAAGGTTGCAGGAAACAGCATGGTCAGAATACGAATCGCCAAGATACGTACCATACAATCTGTCCAACTTTAGGGAGATTCCCCAGATTCACAATCTCTCTGAAAAAAAACAGTTTGAAATTGAGGTTGTGGGTAATGTACTGCCTTTTAAGACCAACAATTACGTGGTGGACAACCTCATTGATTGGAGTGAACCTCTTGTCGATCCAATGTTCATTCTGACATTTCCCCAAAAAGGCATGCTTGCAGAAAGTCACTATCAGGAGATGGCCACTGCGTTAAAAGAAGGTAAGGACAAAAAAACCATACAGTCAATTGCAAACAGGATTCGATACCAGCTGAATCCGCACCCTGCAGGACAAATGGAACACAACATCCCACACCTAAAGGACGGAACAAAACTGTACGGAATGCAGCACAAATACAAAGAGACTGTTTTGTTTTTCCCAAGCCAAGGCCAGACGTGCCATGCATACTGTACATTTTGTTTTAGATGGCCACAGTTTGTTGGAATCGAGGAGCTAAAGTTTGCAAGCAATGAAGTAGATCACTTGGTATCATACTTAAAAGAACATCCGGAGGTAACAGACGTACTTTTTACCGGAGGCGATCCACTCATCATGAAGTCCCAGGTTCTTGCCAAATACATTGATTCATTGCTTGATGCGGATCTACCAAATCTCAAGACGATTCGAATTGGCACAAAGTCACTTTCGTATTGGCCATACAAGTTTCTAACAGACCAAGATGCAGATGAGACACTATCCCTACTTGAGAGGGTGACAAAGAAAGGAAGACATCTTGCATTTATGGCCCACTTTAATCATCCAGCTGAGCTTTCAACCAAAGCAGTAAGAAATGCCATTCATAGAGTACGAAAAACAGGAGCACAAATAAGGACACAGTCGCCTATTCTTGCTCACATAAATGACGAGCCGCAAATTTGGGCCGACATGTGGCAAAAACAAGTCAGCCTCGGATGCATACCATACTACATGTTTGTGACAAGGGACACCGGAGCGCAAGAATATTTCGGAGTTTCACTGGTGAGGGCACAGGGAATATTTCGGGATGCATATCAAATGGTGAGCGGACTTGCAAGGACTGTACGTGGCCCAAGCATGTCTGCAGGGCCAGGCAAGATTCAAGTGCTTGGAACGGTAGATATTGGAAGAAAAAGGGCAATTGTTCTGAGATTCCTGCAAGGAAGAAATCCGCAGTGGGTTCAGAGACCATTTTTGGCAAAGTATGATGAGGACGCAATATGGATTGATGAGTTAAAGCCATTTTCTGGAAAGAGGTTCTTTTTTGAGGAAAATTGGGAGGGAAGTAACAAAAGGAATAAGAGGTCATCCGATGCAAAAAGGAAAAAATCCCGCATCATATCATCAATAAACAACGTAAAGAACAATTTTGAGGATAGAATGGGTCCCTACCACTGGAAGATCAGGGGCCACAAGTTCCCATAGGTGCAGAAAATGAGCCTTGATGTTTGCAGTTTGTGTAATGGTCAATTAGGTGTGTTTGCCACATGCGGCACATGCAGGCAAACAACAAAACACATCTGCATCAAATGTCTAAACGAAAAAGAGAATCCATGCAGATGTTTTTCCATACAACAAAAGTTTGATTTTCTGAGATGAAGGACGAATTGGACCATAGAATCGGAATTTCGCTGAGGTGTTACACAGAAACTAAATGAAAATCGAAATTTCCCATAATGAATCTCTAAAAAATTCCGTATTTTCAAAATTCGGACCGCATCACCTTGAGGATAGAATGGTTCTGAGTGTACCAAACAACACAATCACACTAGAAGATATCGGTGATGGCAAGTTTTCATATGTTCGTAATTCAGACAGCATAATAAAAAAAATCATCCAGACAAATCAAACATCTCAGATCGAGATCGCACCAGTTTTACCAGTACATACGCCTTCACGCAAAACAGATTTCTTCTTCATAAGATTTGATGAGTCACTATTCATCGAGAAAAACTCGACAATGCAAATTGAGATCTTCATTCCAATAGAAATCGGCATTTTCCTAATCACTCAAGATATGCCCAGTGGCCTTGATTTTTTTAGTTGTGATCCACTCAATTCCCGCTTTGGGCTCTATGGGACGCCAGAAGATGGCAGGCTCTGTAAATACTACACGACTTCAGTAAATGAGAACAACACACCAACCCCATTCATGCATGCACGCTTTAAATTAACCATCATAAACGAATTACACGAATCAGCGACGATTGGAAAAATTGTCTTTCCGGTAACTGATCATGATCTGTATTATCACAACAATGAAACAATCATGGACGGCCTGCAAGCAACAATAAAAAACAGAGTAGGCCTGCATGTAATTGAGACAATACAAGATCCAATTGTAAAACCAGTGGATTGGAGATTTGCCCCAAGAGACATAGAAAAAACAGATTATAAGTTTTCAATGGAGATGGGATTTGAGTAATGGTTTTTGAAATTTTTTCAGACTCGACAACCATCAATCTGTTTGGTAGTCAGGTATCAGTAACATCACTTCTCGTTGGGATAATAATCATGGTAGTTGGAGTAGTTGCTGCAAGAATAATTGGAACTCTATTCAAAAAGTATTTTGCCGCAAATCTTCCAGGAAACGTAGCGGCAAATTTATACAAATTAATCTATTATGGAATCATTATAATCGCTCTACTCGCAGTCATTACGAGTCAGGGAATTGACTTGAGTGGGTTGATGGTCGCAGGTGGAATATTTGGTATAGTGATCGGTTTTGCGGCGCAGTCAGTAGTCTCCAACCTATTCTCCGGAATATTTCTGATGTTTGATAGGCCAGCAAAAACAGGAGATCTAATAGAAATTCCCCAAAGTAACACGTATGGAAAATTAATGGATATTACAATTTTTTCCACAAGAATAAAGCTCTTTGATGGCTCCATAATGCGTGTTCCTAATGAAAAAATATTCACCTCAGAAATAAGAAATGTTTCTGGGAGTGAGGTTAGAAGATTAGAGGTGGCCTTAGGAATAGCGTACAAAGAAGACATTGATCATACTATTTCAGTCATAAAAAAAGCAGTATCAAAACTTGCATACGTATTAAGTGAGCCAAAACCCGAAGTTTGGACAGAGCAGCTTGCTGACTCTAGTATCAATCTCAAAGTGCTAGCATGGATTCCAAGGGATGAATGGGATAATGTTGGACCAATTTTATTAAAAGAAATCAAAAAAGAGATTGACGAGGCGGGAATTGAGATCCCATTCCCTCAACGTGTCATTCACTATGCAGACAAAACAAAATCATTTGAGGCAACAAAATGAGCATTACAAAAAACAATGGCAAGACTGCTCAGAGAGTGAAAATCTTTATTTTGATTAGCTGTGTTGATGGAAAAATTGATTCGGCATTTGAGAAGATAAGTAAGATCAATTCAGTTTCGCAGATACAGAAAACAGATGGAGCATACGACTTGATAATAACGCTCGAGGCTGACTCTAATGAAGAACTCAAAAGAACACTGATGCACGAAATTAGGTCAATAGATGATGTAAAATACACATTAACGCTTCGCTCAAGCTTAGACGACGAGGTTCTAGGATAGGTTGCTTGAAACTTTAATTAGTGATGTAATATCGCAAATTCGACAAAAACGATTTGAGTTTGTGGAGTTGTGGTTTGTCGATATTTTTGGGGATCTTCATTCACTTAGCATACCATCATATTCTTTAAACGAGGATCATTTTCACAACGGCCTACAAAAACTAGATGCGAGTTCAATTCGTGGTTTCAAATCCGCGGATGATTCGGATTTGCTATTGATACCAGATGTATCAACCCTAAGAGAGCTTCCACCATATTACGATGAGAATAGAAAAACCGCTCGTATCTTTGTTAACATTTATGATAAAAAAGACAATAAAATTGGCAGATTCAGCAAGGATTCTCGTGGAATAGCATACAAAGCACAAGCAGAGCTGGAAAAGTATGGCTTTACGCAGGCCAGATTTGGTCCAGAGATAGAATTTTTTGTCTTTGATTCTATCAGGCTATTTCCTGCTGCAAATTCCATGTGGTCATCTGGAACAGTTGGATATTCAATAAAGTCTGTTGAGGCACCATGGTCGCAGGAAAATACATCACTGAATCTTAAGGAGGGATACTACACTGCAAAACCAAAAGATACGTTAGATATAATGCGAAAAGACATTTGCGATGACATTCACAGGTATTTTGATGTCAACGTGGAAGCTCACCATCACGAAGTTGCAACTTCTGGCCAGTGTGAAATCAACATACAACATGATCAGATGACTGCAATGGGTGATAAGATCACATCCATCAAGAACCTGATCAAAGTTAAATCAAGACATTGTGGAAAAGTTGCCACATTTATGCCAAAACCAATTTACGGCGATAATGCATCAGCAATGCACATACATCATAGCATATTTTCAAATTCACAAAACATGTTTTACGATCAAGACGATAGCAATACTGGTTTGAGTCAGACTGCTAGATACTATATCGGCGGCATACTAGATCATGCATTTGCATTGTGCGCCATCTCAAACCCAACTACAAACTCCTACAAACGATTGATACCAGGATACGAGGCTCCAATTGGAATATGTTGGGGCCTAAGCAACAGAACTGCTGCGATAAGAATTCCAAAAACATTCAACAGGCACAGTGAGACAAAACGCCTGGAGTACAGGGTTCCAGATCCAACAGCCAACATCTATCTACTAGAAGCTGCGATTTTACTTGCAGGTTTGGATGGAATAAAAAGAAAAATTGATCCCGGAAACCCAATTGAAGAAAATGTATATTCCATGACGCCTCAAAAACGCAGAGAATACAATGTCAAATTCCTCCCTCACACATTAAAGGAGTCACTGGATGCATTGTGTTCAGATAGTGGATTTTTGAGTGAGGTCTTTACAGACGAATTTTTGGATACATATTCTTCATTAAA
>JAKAJY010000098.1 GCA_021824845.1 archaeon | reverse complement strand
TATAGTAGTAAGTGACTTTGAGGTGCTTGAAGACAACAGTCTGATTTTGCATGCACCGCAAATTGTCAATGGCGCTCAAACATCAAACTCCATAGTGGATCATGCAAAGAGGACCAACAACTTGGACGGCAGCATTACTGTGACAATAATCAAGGCAGACGATGAACATGATCAAAGCAACATTACAAAATATCGGAACTCGCAGAACTCGGTTCGCGGAAAAGACCTAGTCTCTTTGATGGATTTTCACAAGTCAATTAAATCGCAGCTTGAAAACTATGGTTATTTCTATGAGATTCAGGCAGGCTCTTTTGATAGTAAAGCAAAATCCCAACAAATTGAATTCAAGGGAGATACAATTTACAATCGATATCTTCCAGACAATCACAAAAAAGTAATTGTCGCAAAAGATGCAATACAGGTACTTGTTGCAGGAATTGAGCAGAGGCCAACAGAGTCATACAGCTCACCAGCACAGTTCTTGCCGCGTGGAAGTAAATACGATGACGTCTTTAATGAAAATCTAAGGGACGATTACAGGTTGCTACTTTATCCATATTTAGTAAAAGAGTATGCAAAAAAATCACTGGGATATGGAAAGCGTGGAGGACACAAAACAAAGAGATATGCGACATTGTTCTTTGTTGCAGTGTATTTTAGAATAATGCACAAAAGTATTCTTGGAACAAAAGGCGACTTTAAAGAAGACATTACAAAACTAGAACCAATTTTTAAGAGTCACAAGTTAAATGAACGCATTCTCAGGCTTGCAGATGGTGTTGCTACAAGATTTCTTGAGGATACCGTAGTTGAAGACGAAATTGATCTTGCAAACACAAAACACAATTTCTTCTCGCATCACGTCTGGAATGAGGCAATGCTTCGAGTAGTAGACAAGAAGATACGTCAAGAAGAAGAGGAAATCGAGAGCATCAAAAAGCTAGTAAACAGTTTATTGTAAATGCGATAGCTGTCAAGCCACGTAAAAATTGCAGGAGATTTACAATGGCCAGACAATCTACCGCAACTTTTTCTGGTATGCACCATTATTTAACAAATTTTTTGTAGCTACAAAAAATGGCCATGATTTTTATATAGACGTAAAAAACCTCAGATTGCTTGGCTGAAGGAGAAAAGTGCGTTTTGTGCAATGGCCCAGTAGCATACAAGTATGCCGCAATGAAGGAATGGAACATCAAAGGAGTGTTGTGCAGCAAATGTTATTCAAAGAAGATCTTTGAACACTATCCAGGCGAGCATGTTCGAGTAAACCTAGATAAAGAATAGCATCAAGCGTTTTTGTACTTGTTTACATAAAGACAATTCCAAGACACCGAATCGTCTTTGACATCTTTTTCTTCTAGGAATTTGATATCAGTTATTGTTTTCTTTTTCTTTAACAATCTAAGCTCAAACGTTGTGAATTTTGTGCAATTACAGCCTTCATGACGACACTTGCCATCATGATCATCTTTTGTGTGGGTGCAGTTACAAACAGCATCATCTTTGACGTCTTTTTCCTCCTTTGGTGCATATGTTGCAAATCTCAAATATGCCTCGCCAAGATGTCCCTTTTTGAATCTGGTATAATGCTCAGACTTTGGCAATAGTTTGAAGAATCCCAAGTTGTGATCAGGCCGCCTTGTTTCTGATGCCACAATAAACCAGTATTGGTCGCCAGTCTCTACAAACCTCATCTTTATGTCATGATCTCCCCACCAGTGAACATTTTCATTCCATAGATCGGTTGCTTTTTTTCGATCTGAAAACAGTGGAACCGCATTCATTCTGAGATCAAAATACCTATAGGCCACGCCAAGGAAATCGTCATACCAAGGAATTGAAGCGCCAGACACTTTAGATACAAAGTTGGTGTTCGGTTATTAAGCAATCGTGAGAAAGGTTAATACCCTTATATCTCAGGATTACACTCGATTAGTAAATGGCCACATATCGTACCAGTATGCAAATTGTAGCGGATCTACTAGTAGCTACTGATCAGTGTGGACAGGAAGGAATCAAGGTAACAAGCCTGCTAACACAAGCAAATCTTTCACACTCTAGACTGGCCAAATTCATTGAGAATTTGACAGGTGCAGGACTAATCAACAAAATTGAATTTGATGGTAAGAACACCTACGTCATCACATCAAAAGGTAAGCAATACCTAGAATCATACAAGCGATTCCACGACTTGGCAGAAGGATTCGGTCTAGATCTTTAACTAGCGTTTCTTTGTGCTTTTTCTGTTGTTACGATTTTTGAACGTAGAATAACCGATTATTATTATGACACCTGCCAGCTGCGCATAAAACAATACCAGATCTGGGTTTTGTAGGTCCTTGAAAACAGAAAATGCCATTCCCATTATCAAAACTATGAGCATTATCAGAAGGTACTTGTCCACAATACGACACCACAAACAAACAATATATCTTTTCGAATATTTGGTGTAAGCATGAGCAAGATCCTAGAACTAATTGGTTTTGCGTTAATTGGTGGCACGATCTATTCTTTTCTTGGAATGACAAATGATCCGCTCAGATGGCCAGTGTTTTGGGGATGTGCTGGCGGTGCACTTGCAATAATCATATACAATCGAACCATGCGAAAACGAAAACAAACTAGTTGATCAGCTAGGCCAGCTGCGCTAATTTCAAACCGACAGATCTATAAAGGAGCATTTTATGATATTTTTGGGGAGCATGTCAGAGCAGATCAATAAATGGTGGGAAGGACTCGCCAAAGAACTTCAAATTGACATCGAAGCCCTCGAAGAATAAACTCATTTTTGATTGTTAAAGCCTCGAATGGGATTTGAACCCACGACCTAAAGTTTACGAAACTTTCGCTCTACCAGGCTGAGCTATCGAGGCATGAAACGCAGTGTTATCAGAGTTTATAAAAAGCATTTCAGGTTTTGGTACAATTGAAAAAATCCATTTCCGGAATTCGTGGAATTGTTGGAGAGGATCTTAAACTAGATGATGTTTTGCGGTTTTGCCGAAATTTTGCGCCAGTAATCAAATCAAAGAAATGTACAGTCGGGAACGATACCAGACCATCAAACAATATGGTAAGAGGAGTTGCAATTGCGGCATTACTAGAGCAGGGAATTGATGTGTACAATCTTGGAATGGTGCCAACACCAGTCATGTTCAGAGAGGCAAGAAAATATGGTGCAGGGTTAATCATCACATCATCACACAACCCATTGCCGTGGAATGGTCTTAAATTCATCATAAACGGCCGAGGCCCAAATGAGATGGAATTTGCTCATATTTTAAAAGAAAAACAGACACAACAAACAAAATTTGGAATAGAGTACGGTGCAACATCAAGTTATGTCAACGACGCTGCAAAAATAATTGGAAGGATTGGACATAGGCCAAAAATACTAGTTGATGTTGGGGGAGGAGCTGCATCTTTTGTTGCACCACAATTATTAAGAAAACTTGGATGCCGTGTAGATATTATTAATCAAGACATATCAAGTCGTGGGCCAGACCCGACTGCGGACAAGCTGACCAAGCTTGTATCAAACAGCAAAAAATACGACATCGGTTTTGCATTTGATCTTGATGGGGATAGGGTAGTTGTTGTCAAGGACGGCAAAAAACAATCCCCAGACACCACACTTGCACTAGGTACAATAAAGGCACTAGAACTAGGATACAAAAAGTTCTGCCTCAGCATCGACACAAGTATTGCAGTCGAGAAGTACATCAAAGATCATGGAGGAAGAGTAGTTCGCTCAAAGGTAGGTGAGGCAAACGTCATAGATATGATGCTAAAAGAAAAATGTCAAGCAGGGGGCGAGGGAAGCAGTGGAGGATTCATACTGCCGGAATTCAACATGTGTCGGGATGGAATACTAACATCCGGACTAATTGCTGCAATGACTGGAAAAAAAATAATTGATGAGGTGATAAAGTTTGTATCAAGTTATCACCAGCTAAGAACAAAGATTGATGTCGAATCACACTTGCATGACAAAACACTTACCAAACTGGTTCAAAAACTAAAGAGTGAATTCAGCGAAATAATCACATTAGATGGAGTGAAAATAATAATTGACGATGACACTTGGATATTGGTCAGAAAATCAAACACTGAGGACATTATTCGAATTTCAGTAGAGTCAGATAACTTACAAAAAGCACAACAGATTCAAAAGCGGATAACCAGTCTAGTAAAACAAAGCCATGAACAAATTAGATGAGAAAAAAATCATTGACATTTTTCAAAAAAAACTAGTCAGAAATAATCATCGTGAAGACGTCGAGATATTCAGATTAGGAAAAAAATTCGGTGTCATAAAGACAGACACGTTGGTAGAAAGCACTGATGTTCCATCACAGATGAGTCCAGAACAAATTGCAAGAAAAAGCATGGTTGCACCACTGAGTGACTTTGCATCAAAGGGAGTAAAACCAAAGCACGGGATAATTTCTATTTCGTTGCCACGAGGATATCCAAGATCAAAACTGATCGGCCTAGCAAAAGGATTCAAAGATGCATCAAGACAATTTGGAGTCAAAATTCTTGGTGGAGACACAAATGAAGCAAAAGAGATCGTAATTTCAGTAATGTTGTTTGGGATTACCAACAAGATCACAGCAAGAAGCGGTGCAAAACAAGGAGACATCATAGTAACCACAGGCAATTTTGGCAGAACCAGTGCAGGATTAGGCATATTATTGCATAAAAACAAATCACATGGAAAATTCAGAAAACTTGCAACAGATTCGGTTTTGTCCCCAAAACCAAGACTGAGCTTTGGAGTCTTGGCTGCAAAATACTTTAGCTCATCCATGGATTCAAGTGATGGTCTGTCAACCACCTTGGCACAAATGTCAGCAGCAAGCAAGAAAAGATTCATCATTACACAAATTCCAAAGGATGCAGAATTAGACGAGTTTGCAGAAACCAATCACCGCAACATCATAGATCTCGTGTTCAATGGTGGTGAAGAATATGAAATCGTTGTAACCATTCCACCAAAAAACATTGAAAAAATAAAAAAAATTGCAAAATCCAAAAAGATCAATCTGATCCAGATAGGACATGTACAAAATGGAAAAGATGTATTTTTCCAGCATGGGAAAAAGCACATCAGAATTAAAGACAAGGGCTGGACTCATTTTTCATAGCCAAGATCCCGCACAAAAATCGCCATAGCTTTTTAACCCCACCAAACTTGTGGTATCCAATGTCAGAAGAACAAGTAGAAAAGTGGGGTATTGCTCACATCTATAGTAGTTACAATAACACCATAGTGCACATGACAGACCTCACTGGCGCAGAAACCGTGGCGATTAGTTCCGGTGGTGTGCACGTTACTGCTGACAGATACGAATCATCCCCATTTGCTGCAATGAAGTCATCAAATGCAGTAGTAGAGGCAGCAAAGGCAAAAGGCTTTACTGCGTTTCACATCAGAGTGAGAGCAGTTGGCGGAGTAGGTTCCAGAGTCCCAGGACCTGGTGCACAGGCAGCTATTCGAGCACTTGCAAGAGGGGGATTCAAAATAGGAAGAATTGATGATGTTACGCCAATTCCTCATGACACCACACGAAAGAAGGGTGGAAAGAGAGGAAGAAGAGTCTAGACCTCTATCATTTTGATTTTAGTTTTACATCCCTTTGACTGGAAATAGTCCGACATGAAGCTTGTAAACTTTTCATCAGGGTTGGCACCTTTGGATTTTCTTATCATGTCGTTGAATTTCTGAACTATAGCATCTTGTAGATGTGGTTTTATCCATAGTTTGAAAAATGTCCAGCCAAATCTAGATACTGGCTCACCAAACGTGAAATCATTTTGCATTCTAAATTGCGATGCCATATCGGCTAATGCATTATTGATGAGACGTTTGTCTTCCAAAAAATCAGTTGAGCTTACTTCAAAGATTTTCATTTTCATCAGACTCTGTTTTGCTTAGCTTATCAGAGAGTGAGACAAATTTTCCATCTTGTTCTATGTTTATTTTTGTCTGCATTCGGACATGAATTCCAACTGATCTGAATAGTGCCAAGAGTTGGCCACCATCAATTTCTTCATTGATTTCACTAGAATGAAACAACTGTCCTAGTCTGTCAATTATCATCTTTGTTTCATTTGGAAATTGAGATTCTGCATTTTGCAGCACTTCCATTCCACGGTATCCAAGGTGAGAAATCACTATCTCTCGGTACGACGGTGTGGTTTTGGTTTGTTGTTTTGCTTCTTCTTTTTGTGATTGGTATGTGAGGTTTTTTTTCATTTCCGCTAGGCGTTTTGCCTTGAGCATTTCTAGTTCTTTGTCTTCGTCGCTCAACCTTTAATCACACCGATTGGGACAAGCTTTGCTACCTTGGTTGCTATTCCAAGCTCATGCGATACATTTACCACTGCGTCCACATCCTTGTATGCCTCCGGTGTCTCCTCGACCACTCCGTCCCTAGTCAATGATTTTATGAAAATTCCTTTATCAGTTAGTGATTTTTTCACCTGCTCTTCGGTGAAATCACGCCGTGCCTTTGAGCGAGACATCATTCTTCCAGCACCGTGAGCAGTAGAACCAAAGCTTAGATTCATTGAGTTGGGCTTGCCAAGTAAAATCCAGCTTCCAGTTCCCATCGAGCCCGGAATCAGCACCGGTTGTCCCAGATCACGATACTTTAGTGGGATTTCATCTCGGTTTGCTGGAAACGCCCGTGTTGCGCCTTTGCGGTGCACTACAACTGATTTTTCC
>JAKAJY010000174.1 GCA_021824845.1 archaeon | reverse complement strand
ATTACAAAGGCAGGAAAGGTCAAAGGCCAAACACCCAAAGTTGAGGGACGAAAAAGAATAGGAACTATCTCTATTTTGCGAAACAAGAGCAACTTTAGGAAAAGATTCGCTTTACACCGCACTCCTGGTCAAAACAAACCTGGCCAAAGAAAACGAAAACGCTAGGCAAACTCTCTTTTTACTAATCTGATTTGTACGCAATCCTAAATTACTCTGATTTGGTATTATATCCAGACAGAATTGGCAAGCAGACCGTTTTGGCGGTTAAAATATGGGCAGAACTTGGGACGTGCAAATCCCCGAGTCTGCTCATTTCCATTATAGGAAATAGTGTCGCATGATTTTACCAAATCAACTGCGTAAATGCACAACACGTTTTTAATTAATTATATGAGGTTCATACTGTACTGATGAAATCTTGTAAGACCTGCGGAAAGGACTTTGAGGGCAGTGCCCGAGAGTTTTGTTCATGGCAGTGCGAGGAAAACTACCGACATTCTCTAAAAAAGAAGCTGGACGATGCAATAAAACACGATAAAGGCCACACACAAAAGCTAAGTAAAGAGTAGAAGACTTTTTATCTGAAATTTGACTAGTCATACCATGAATGACAAGCTGAAATTTGCGGCACTGCTTTTGATCCTGCCGCTGTTGACAATAGCAATAACTAGCATGCCGGATGCAGATGCAGACAAGGGAGAAAAGTCCTGCTCAAAAAAGGACAAGGCCATGAAGGGCACTTCCTACAGCAAGAGCACCAAAATGTCGGAAAAAATGAGCAAAAAACTACAATTCTAAAAATAATTTTCTAATTCGGTTGGCATAATCAGACCCGTACTGACATATTGTATAATTTTTGAATCATACCATGAAAGGACTCGAGCTTGGCTTGCTTGCGGTGGGTGGCATACTGGGAACATTTCTGCGATACAAGATAACGGAGTCGCCCTTGTTGTTTGGCGCACTGCAGATAAATGTCCTAATTGTTAATGTGGTTGGTAGCTTTATTCTGGGATTGTTTTTTGTTCTGTCCACGCAGTGGAGCCTTGATACAAAATATGTCTTGTTTGTGGCAGTGGGGTTTTGTGGTTCTCTGACTACCATGTCTGCATTTGCTTTGGAATCATCCGTACTACTTGAGAACAAGCAGTTTGGGCTGATGGCGTTGAATGTTTTAGCAAACGTTGGATTGTCCATTGGTGCGATATTTGCCGGAAAATCACTGATGAGTCTGGCAACCAGCTAGCTCAATTATTTATGGTTAAGATCAGTATTGGTAATGTTGAACAAAAAGTGCATAAAATGCGGACACGCCTTTGAGTGCCAGGAAAACGAATCTTGTTGGTGCTTTAAGGAAGATGGGGTCAACCCTGAATATTCAGACTGTGTCTGCCGAAATTGTCTTTTGATGCAATATCGAAAGAAATTGATGGGAATTTGAGGGGGAGTTAGTAGGTAAACCCCAACATACGGGCGGGAATTAAATCGATAGAAATAACAAATGGATCACATTAATTAAAAACGCAGGCAGATAGCAAAGAAACTCACAAACTGGGTTTCAAGATAACTTTGATAGTTATTGATTATCTAATTTGAAAGAAACCATTTTTACAATATGGATACTTTGATTATTTAATGGCAAGTCGTGTTACTGGGATTGCGTTCATAGAATACACTCTAAACGGGGATTGGGAGACGTTGTTTGGATTTCCACACCATTTTAAGAAAGAAACATGGGCACATTATCAGGCATTAAATGATGGGGCCAGACTTTCGTTAGTGGATTTAGGAAATAATCGAAGATATTTCAGTTTTAAAAAAAGTTCCACAATTCAAATCGTCAATAATGTAGTTACTTTTACAACATATGATGCTGAAGAATTAGCAATAGATGAATCAAAACAGTTTCCTAAAAATCAAAGAATAGACGAGTAACCAACAGTTTTTGACAGAATCGGAAACCGACATCTTTAATTAGGTAAGGTACGGTACCTTACGGTATGGTAGATGAATTAAGACTTGACAGTCTTGATGGCGTAGGCCCAGTTACTACAAAAAAGCTAACTGACGCAGGCGTACACAACATTATGGACCTAGTTGTCAGAGGTCCAGTAGATATCGCTGAAGTAACTGGCATGGACAAGGAGACGGCAGAAAAAATCGTAACCAAAGCTCGTCAAACTCTGATGGAACAGGGCTTGATTGGCAAAGATTTTGTCACTGCAACTGAAATCTACAAAAGACGACAGGATATTGGCAAAATTACAACCGGAACTCAATGTCTAGATCAATTACTAGATGGCGGCCTTGAAACACAAGCACTAACCGAGGTTTATGGTGAATTTGGCTCTGGAAAGACCCAATTCTGTCACACATTATGTGTTACAGTACAAAAGCCAAAGGAGGAAGGCGGCCTTGGAGGCGGCGTACTGTACGTTGACTCTGAAAATACCTTCAGACCAGAAAGAATTGTATCAATTGCAAAGGCAAAGGGATTGGATCCAGAAAAGGTACTGGACAACATCATCGTAGCCCGTGCATACAATTCGGCACACCAGACTCTAATCCTAGAAGAAGCTGGCTCTATCATAGAGCAGCACGGAATCAAACTACTGATTGCAGACTCTGCAGTCGGATTGTTCAGATCTGAATACTTGGGAAGAGGTACACTGTCAGAACGACAGCAAAGACTAAACCGATTCATGCATCTTTTGGTTAGAACAGCGGAAACATACAACTGTGCAGCACTTGCTACAAACCAAGTCATGGCATCCCCTGATGTCTTCTTTGGTGATCCAACAAAACCAATTGGTGGAAACGTAGTTGCTCACACCAGCACATACCGAATCTACTTCAAAAAATCTGGCAAAAAGAGAATAGCCCGAATGGTAGACAGTCCTCACCATCCTGAGGAAGAGGTAATCTTTACGGTTACCGAAGGCGGAGTCGCTGATCCTGAGGATGAGACCAAAAAGAAGAAAAAAGCAGAAGAGGAATAAGGTCTAAGTTTAAAATAAGGGCAAAAAACCCTTTTCTTTATGACTACAAAGAAGCCATCTGGACACTCACATGGTTTTAGACACAAGTCCAGATCGTCACTAACCAAAGAAAAACCAAGGGGAGTGGCGTTTTTGATGAGAGAATACAAGACAGGTGAGCAGGCTTTAGTAATCATCGATCCAAGACAGCACAAGTCATTGCCACACAGACGATACCACGGAAAGGTGGGAACCATAACTTCAGTAGGCAGACGTGCAGTAACAATGGATGTCAAACTAGGTAACAAGACGAAAACCTTAATCACTAGATTGGACCATATCAAACCGTTCGGTGTGAAATAATGGAACAAGTAAAGAAAAGCCAGCCAATATCATTGGCAGAAGTAAAAGAGATTTTGGAAAAAGAAGATGCTGAGAAAATGGATCAAATTCAGCGATGGACTCATGATTATGTTACCAAATTTGCCAAACTTGATGCAAAGACAGCAAAAAAAGTAAAAACAGAACTCAAAAAAGAATGCGGACTAACTGAGGAAGAAGCAGTAGAGATTGTCAATATCATGCCAACAACACTAGCAGAACTTCGTGCATTCACATTTGGATGGAAAAAACTCATCCTCGCAGAAACACTAGAAAAAATTCTAAACATCATCAAGGGGAACTCGTAGAAACAAGTGATTTTTCTTGGAAAGGAGCTATAGCGCACCACGCAAGTATGAAGAATATGCCTATGTCCTAGACTATGTTACGCGTGGCAGGGCAACAACCGTCAGGGGCCGCGAAGGAATCATAATTACGGCAATCGGAGAAGACAGACTCACATTACTCGAAGTTATGGGAATGGCAAACACATCATTTGAGATTGGTGAGCGCATATACATCGGCAAGGAAGGCCGCACAAAGATAATGTCAGTTTTAGGAAAATTGGAATTTGCAAATATTTCGGCAGCTGCGCAAAGCGAGCTAAAAAATGTCGTGACCACCATAGTGACAACAAATGAGAAAAGATTTGTAGATTACATCAACAATGCACAACCACTCACACCAAGGATTCATGCACTAGAGTTGATTCCAGGAATTGGAAAAACCTACATGAAGACCATTCTAGAAGAACGAGAAAAGACAAAGTTTGCAAGCTTTGCTGATCTGCAAGAGCGAGTGGGCCTAAAAGAACCAATGAAGCACATTGTAGATAGAATCATGGATGAGATAACAGGCGAGGTCAAAGTGACTCTGTTTGTCAAAAGATGAAAAGGCGCCAAAGACTAGGGCAACACTTTCTCAAATCACAAAACATTGCTGAAAAAATCATACAATCAGCCCAGATCACACCCAAGGATATTGTACTAGAGATAGGCACAGGTCCAGGCATTCTGACACCGTTATTGTGTGAGCGAGCAAAATCCGTTACATCGATAGAGGCAGACGAATCTCTGTACTCTGAGGCAATTTTGAAATTCTCAAAAATTCCTAATCTGGAACTGATGTATGGGGATGGTTTTGAGACTGAAGTTGATTTTACCATATTTGTCTCAAATCTGCCGTATTCTGAGAGCAAGCGTGCAATAGAGTGGCTGGCACAAAAAAAATTCAGATTGGCAGTAATAATGGTCCAAAAAGAATTTGCAGACAAGCTAGTCACCACAAACAAAGAAATGCGCGCAATCTCCATAGTTGCAAATCATTCATTTGATATAGAAAAAATACTAAATGTCAGAAAAGGCAATTTCTCACCTCCGCCAAAGGTCGACTCTGTCATACTACGATTGACTCCAAAAACACAAATCACCAAAAATCTGATTGATGGTATAGAGAAGTTGTTCTCCCAGCGAAGAAAGACCGTTACAAACATTGCAAAATCATTTGGTAAAACCATACAGTCCGATAAAAGACTAGAACAGCTAAGCCCTGAGGAGATCATAAAAATTGCAAAGCAGATCAGCTGATTCATACGCGCCTGCAGAGGATACTTTTTTTCTAGCAGATCACATCCAGAATGAAAAAGGTATATCTGCACTCGAAATAGGAACCGGTTCTGGTTATCTGAGCAAGATCTTGGAGAAAAACTTTGAGCTTGTCGTATCAACAGACATTGATTTTCAATCACTAATCACACAGGATCAGAAAACCCAAAATGGGATCTGTTGTACTGGTGCTGATGCATTGGGTGCAAAATTTGATCTAGTCGTTTGTAATTTGCCATATTTACCATCTGAGAAAATCATTGATAGGACAGTAGATGGTGGACCGGAAGGACTGGAGGTACCACTAGGCATAATAAAATCCGCAAATTCATGCCTAAAGCCTGGTGGTAAAATGCTGTACCTGACATCATCTCTGGCAAACTATGAGAAGCTAATCAAAAATACGGAATTGATGGGATTTGCGGCAGAAATTTTGGCAAAAAAGAAACTATTCTTTGAAGAACTGATTATTGTGCAGGCAACAAAATTACTTTCTTAGCTTCGTTTTTGCTATTTTGCAGATCTCATCAGTCATTTGTTGAGTGGTTGCGGTTCCACCGATATCAAATGTGACGTATTTTCCCTCGTTGATCACTTGATCCGTTGCAACAAAGACTGCGTCCTTGATGTGTCGCTCGCCAAGATATTCTGCCATCCAAGCGCCAGACAAAACTGCCGCAGTTGGATTTACCTTGTTCAAGCCCTTAAATGATGGTGCACTACCATGGGCTGCCTCAAACATTGCGTAATTATCGCCCATGTTTGATGAATACACCAATCCTATTGAGCCGATTATGCCAGATGCCAATTCAGATACAATATCCATGAACAGATTGGTGCTTGCCAGAACAGCTCCATTGAACTGGGATGGGTTTACCACCAACTGTTGCATCATGTTATCAATATAGATCTCCTGAACGTCAAGGCCTGGAATCTTGCTGCCAGCAGAGCAGACCTCATCCCAAAATATCCCATCAGTAACTTTGAGAATGTTGCGCTTTGTTATGGCTACAAATTTTTTCATATCGTAATTTTTTGCCCAGCTCATTGCAGAATTGATGAATCGTCTGCATCCTGGGCGCGTTATTTTTCTAATTGCAATTGCGGCATCCTCTGTTAATTGTACCTCAATTCCTGTGTAGAGACCTTCGGTTGCCTCCCTAAAGCACACAAAATCCAAGTCATGGTTTGGGGTTATCCGCTTGTACGTCTTGATTGGTCGTATGTTGGAGTATAGCTCAAATTTCTGCCTTAATGTGACTGCAACGCTTCGCGGAGCGCCTGGCTTTGGTATTGTGGTGGTTGGACCCTTAAAGCACGCATCTGTGCTTTCCAATAGTTTCATGGTTTGCTCTGGAATGTATGTTGGGTCTTTTTCGCCATTTCTTTGCCACTGCTCCGAGCCTGCATCGGCCAAGATAATCTCAGTTTGCGTGTTGCATTCTTTTAGAACCTTGATCATTGAATCTACTACTTCGGGTCCTATTCCGTCTCCCCTGATCACGGTTGCTTTTTTGCCCAAATTCAGATTTTGGAAGACAAAATTCAATATTTAACTCTAAGGTACTCAAAAGAAAACTAAATTACCATATTTGACAAGATCAATTCATAATGATAATTGTCCAGCTGTCCGACATTCATGTCGGCTCTCAATTCAAAGAAGAGACATTTGAGCAGGTAATTGAAGAGGTAAATGAGCTCAGACCAGACGCAGTAATAGTAACAGGTGATCTCACCAATGAGGGCCTATCAAAAGAATATGAGCGATGCCGAGCACTTTTGGCAAGACTAGATACCAAAAAAATAATATCGCTTCCTGGCAATCATGATTATCGCAACACCGGATATTTGTTGTTCAAAAAACACTTTCCATTTGAGACAGTAAACGATCTTGGCGGCGACATAGTAATAGTTACGATTGGAACAGCACGACCAGACCGAGACGAAGGCGAGGTTGGATATAGACAAAACCTGTGGCTGGAGAGAACCATGAAAAAATATGAAAACAAGGTCAAGATCCTGGCAATGCATCACCATCTGATAGGAAT
>JAKAJY010000154.1 GCA_021824845.1 archaeon | reverse complement strand
ATATCTAGAATGGATGGCTTTTCCTGTTATGATACTGACACTAATTTTATTTTAATAAAAACAAGACAACCATCAAAGATATTACAAAAAAAACTACTACACCAAAACATTCTGGTACGTGATTGCAGCAATTTCAGAGGACTGGACAATCATCACATCCGAATCGCAGTCAGGACACACAAAGAAAACCAAAAGCTTGTCTCAGCGTTGGAGCACACACCATGAAATCAATAATGATCCAGGGAACTACCTCCGGTGCAGGCAAGACAACGATTGTTGCAGCGCTATGCAGGATTTTATCAAATCGGGGCTATAGTGTTGCACCGTTCAAGTCGCAAAACATGTCCAATTATTCCTACAATGACGGCTTTGAGATATCTCAGGCACAGGCAATCCAAGCAATTGCTGCACGAGCGCAAATTAGTCCCCACATGAACCCGATTCTGCTCAAACCACTTGGCAACTATATGAGTGATATGGTAATTCAGGGAAAACACTACAAAAAAATGTCCGCCAAAACATACTATGAGAAGTTTGCGCTAACCAAAGGACTCAAAACAGCAATGGAGTCGTTTGCATATCTCAAATCAAAATACGACATTATAGTTCTAGAGGGTGCAGGCTCGCCAGCAGAGATAAACCTGCAAAAATACGACATTGCAAACATGAAGATGGCACAAAAGACGCACTCACCAGTACTGCTTGTCACCGATATAGAAAGAGGAGGCTCTTTTGCTAGTTTGGTTGGTACCATGTCGCTTCTCTCAGAGGCACACCGAAATCTGGTCAAGGGATTCATCATAAACAAATTCAGAGGCAATGCCAAGCTTCTGCAGCCAGGCTTTAGGGTTTTAAAGCAAATAACATCTAAATCCGTTCTTGGCGTTATACCTTCAGTTGATCTAGACTTGCCAAATGAGGACTCGCTTGATAATAAAATACACTTGTTCAAAAAACAAAACCAAAAAAAACTGGATTCCCAGCTGGAAAAACTTGCAAGTATTGTACAAAAAAACCTCGATGTAAGATCAATTGAGGGGCTAATCAAATGATTCCTGTTTTGATAGTAGTTGGCGCAATACTGCTTGATTTGGCATTTGGCGATCCAAGATCAAAATATCACCCGACTGCCTGGGTTGGAATGCTGGTTGCAAGATTTCTTCCGTTTGCAAGATCACAAAACACCACAATGGAAAAAATGGGCGGAATGATCGTTACCATTGCAATTTCAAGTATGGTTGCCGCCTTGTTGTATTGTTTTGAATTTTTCACCTTACATTTTACCGATGTGATATCTGTGATGGTTTTTGGCATGATTAGTGTAATATTACTAAAGACAACAATTGCGATTCGCGGACTAGAACAGCACGGAAAGATGGTAATGGAATCACTATCTAGGGATAATTTGGATGAGGCGCGGAACCGACTATCGATGCTAGTCAAGCGAAACACGAAACAACTAGACAAAAACCATGTAGTCTCGGGAGTATTGGAGACTACAAGCGAAAATATTGTTGATGGTGTCACGGGTCCTCTGTTTTATTTTGGATTATTTGGGTTGCCAGGCGCATTCGTATACAGAACGATAAACACAATTGATTCCATGGCAGGCTACAAAAATTCCATATTTGCAAACCTTGGCTGGTTTGGAGCAAATTCCGACAAGGTCCTAAACTATGTCCCGGCGAGAATCACGGGCTATGTGATGGTTCTAGCCGCATTTCTAACTGGCGCCGACTGGAAAGGCGCATTATACACAATGAAAAGCGATGGAAAAAAGACTTCCAGCCCAAACGCCGGAATCCCAATGGCCGCAATGGCAGGAGCACTAGGAACTAGATTTGAAAAACTAGATCACTATACTCTGGGAAATGGGACAATCGAGCCGGACCAAACCCACTACAAGTCTGCCATTCTACTAATGAAAATGACATGTGTCTTGTTTTGCGGACTAGTCACAATTCCACTGATCATACTCTTGAGCTATGTTGGATGGTGGATTCATGTTTAGGCAGGCAGGATCTGTATTTTCATTTCTTACCATAATCCCTGCTGGCAGCTCGGATTTACAATCGGTTGCAAAACACATGTATCTTTTTCCAATAATTGGAATTGCAATAGGACTCTTGCTTGGCTCAATGGGCTGGGGCCTATCAATGTTCTTAGAGCCTCTAGTTGTTGGACTGCTAGTCACTGCAGGCCTAGTCCTTATTACTGGAATTCACCACACCGATGGCCTATCAGATTTTGCAGACGGTCTGATGGTAAAGGGAACCAAGGAAAAAAAACTAGAGGTGATGCGGGATCCAAAGGTCGGCTCTGCCGGAATTGTTGGTATAGTGTTGTATGTTGCAGCAGCAATCATTGCATTGTCATTTATGAAAGGCTTTGAGTTGTTTTATGCTATATTGATTGGCGAGGTGATTGCCAAGTTCTGCATGGTCTTGTCTGCCAGCATCGGACCTTCTGCATGGCCTGGCTCTAATTCTACATTTATTGAATCCATGAAGGACAAAAAGAAACTGATACTTGCAATTATGATTACAATAGGCGTGATTGCCGTTTTCCAAAATTATGTGGGATTTGTAGCACTAGGTGTCGGAATTGCCCTTACCTTGGTTGTGGTGGGCGTTTCCAGGCGTAGTTTTGGGGGAATCTCTGGCGATATAATGGGCGCAATAAACGAGTTATCCAGAGTTTCGTCATTTCTTGTGTTTGCATCGGTATGATTGGGCTTGTAATGGCTGGAGGCAAGGGAGTGAGGATGGATACACCTGGCGAAAAGCTTCTACTATACCACAAAAAACCGCTTGTCTTGCATGTGGTTGATGCACTGGTAAGATCTAATTGTTTTTCCAGAGTTGTTGCAGCAACCAGCCCAAATTCCCCAAACACCGAAAAACTCCTTCTGGAAAATCAAATCCAAACCCTACATACCAAGGGGACAGACTATGTTGAGGATCTAACCTTTGCATTATCAACTTTTGAAGAATCAGCCTTTGTAGTGTCAGGTGATCTGCCGTTGCTGGACCACACCATAATACAAGATATGGTATCAAAACACCAGAAAGCCTCTTCTTGGCAAAGTTTTGTTGTGAGTAAAAAATTCCTAGAGCAACAAAATCTCAATCTTGAATATTCTGTATTAGTAGATGATACAGAATGTTATTACACCGGAATTTCCATTGTGAATCCAAAGTCTGATGCTACAAATGAAACTCATACCATACTAGATGACAAAAGAATTGCAGTTAATCTAAACACAAGAAAAGATTATGATTTATTCAAGAATTCCTAGAACTGTTCCGTGAATCTTTGCAATGGAACCTGTCGGTTCTGCAATTACGTTACCGCAGGATTTGCATGTTACTGTTGTGGTGACATGTGAGTATAGGATGTTTTCTGCACTGCATTCCTTGCACTGGACCTTTTGGAATTTGCTCTTTGGCTTTGGAACCAATACATGTGATCGTTTCATTATGCAACTAACTCCAGTTTGCGTAGCCTGATTCCATGCTTATTTGTCTTTTTCTTGCATTGAGGACATGTGAAAATCAAGGTCTGCTTTTTTGTAGTCTTTGCAGGCTTGGCAAGTTTTGGGAATTTTTGTCCTCCGTACCCCTTTTTGTCCTCTTCGTGTCTTCGTTCACCTATTGCAGAACCACGTCTTTTGCCTGCCTTGTAGAGTGCTACTTTTTGTAACGTGTGAGTCTTGCACTTGGGACAATACCTGTTCATTTCCTTGGGTACGTTCATAGAACAAAGCCTCCCATTTGGTAATTTAAACAATGGCCCCGTTCAACCTATAATAGAGCGTATTGCAAAATGATTGGCGTGACTAGTCTTGCTAGCATGATTAATCTATTAAACGCAGTTGCCATGGGCGACAAAAAAGCCGATATTATTCTAAAAAACTGCTCACTCGTTAATGTCTACACCGGCGAGATAAACAAGAACATCCAAGTTGCAATAATCAAAGACAGAATCGCCTATGTTGGCCCAGATGCAACACATGCAGCAGGAAATAAGACCACCATAATAGATCTGGAGGAAAAATATCTCACGCCCGGATTTGCAGATCCCCACGTACATATCGACCAGTTTGTCTTACCATCAGAGCTTGCAAAACAGTCCTTACTCTGTGGAACTACTAGTCTTTTTTCCGATCCTATTGATATTGTGAGTGTCTGCGGGTTTAGAGGACTAAAAGAATTCGTCCGTATTTGCTCTGGTCTGCCGATTAGAATTTTTTCAGTCTCACCTGGCGGGTTGCCAGTTGACAGAAGGTTTAGCCACGGCAAGACCTTATCCATACCACAAGACAAGGCCGCACTAAAACTGGATGGCGTGGTGGGACTAGGTGAGGTATTCTCTTGGACAAAGGTAACCACACGAGATCCACAAACAATGAAAAAACTGGCAAACATGCTGGACCACAATTGCATAATTAATGGCCACACCGCAGGTGCATCTGATAAGAAGCTAAACGCGTACATTTCCTCTGGAATATTTTCGTGCCATGAGCCGATTGATTATGATCAAACAATGGAGAGACTGCGCCTTGGGATGTGGGTGATGATGAGGGAAGGCTCAATCCGGAGAGATCTCAAACACATCATACCGCAAATCCTTGCAAACAAACCGTCTCTTGGAAGGCTGATGTTTTGCTCAGACGGAGTGGATCCGCTGGATATCTCTCAGTATGGCCACATTGATCACTGCGTAAGGGAGGCAATCAAGCTTGGAATGAATCCTATTGATGCTATAACATGTGCATCTCGAACCTCTTTTGATTATTATGGCATGGGTAAAGATCTGGGCGGAATTGCACCGGGCAAGCTTGCAGACATGCTAGTCTTTGATGATTTGGAGCAAAAACCAAGAAAAGTATTTGTCGGCGGCAAGCTGGTTGCCTCAAATGGAAGTATAGTTACAAAAATACGAAAAGACATTCTACCTGTATGGCTTACAAATACAGTCAAGCTAAGGCCATTCTCAGAATTGGATTTTATGATAAAAAGCAAGGACCAATCCAGAATGGCAAATGTAATAGAGATGGAAACTGAAATCATAACAAAACTATCAACTGCAGAGCTATCTGTCCAAGATGGTAATGTTCTTGCATCTCAAGAAAAAGATATTTGGAAGGTAGCGGCATTTGATAGGATTTATGGTTCTGGCAAATCCGCAATAGGATTTTTAAAGAATTTTGGGGCTCAAATAGAAGCATTTGCGTCAACTTGGAGCTTTCATGAAAATGACCTAATAGTAATCGGCTCTAGCGAAAAAGACATGGCACTAGCTACAAACCACCTGATAAAATCTCAGGGTGGGATGGTTTTAGTAAAAGGCGGCAAAGTGCTGTCTTTTCTGCCGCTTACAGTCGCTGGAATAATATCAAAAAATCCATTTGATGATGTACTGAGAGGATTTGTGGATCTAAACCAAACCCTCAAAGACCATGGGTGCAGGTTTCCGAGGCCACACCTCATGCCGTTGTTTTTGCCATTTCTTGCCTTGCCCTCAGTTAGGATTCTACACTCGGGTATAATCGATGTAAAGAAGCGATCTGTGATATCGCCTCTGGCCTAGCAAACTTTTAAAAAAGGGTTTGAAAGATTTTTTTCAGAAAGCATGGCTTCAATTCAGCAAACACCAAACGGACCTGTCCTAGTATTAAAGGAAAGTGCACTCCAGCAAAAAGGCAGGGATGCTCAGAAAAACAACATTATGGCAGCAAAACTAGTAGCCGATCTGGTAAGAACTAGCCTTGGCCCACGAGGTTTAGACAAGATGCTGGTTGACTCTATCGGAGATGTAACCATTACAAACGACGGTGCGACCATCTTAAAGGAAATTGATGTCCAGCACCCAGCAGCAAAAATGATGGTGGAAATATCAAAAACCATCGACAATGAGGTGGGTGATGGAACAACATCATCAGTCGTGTTTGCAGGAGCATTACTAGAAAAAGCCGAGCAGTTATTGGCAAAAGATGTCCACTCTTCTGTTATCATAGAGGGATATCAAGCAGCACAAGAAAAGGTTATGGAATTACTATCACAAATTGCAAAAAAAGTCGAACCAACCGACGAGGAATCATTATTAAAAATAGCAACAACTAGCATGCAATCAAAACTAATCTCAGAAGACAGTGGTATTTTGGCAAAGCTTGTAGTTGATGCAGTGTTAAGAGTAGCCGAAAAGAAGGGCGAAAAATACGTAGTTGATCTTGACAATATCAAAGTAGAGAAAAAGGCAGGCAGCTCAATTCAAGCAACCGAACTAGTCAAAGGCATAGTGCTGGACAAAGAGGTAGTTCACAGCGGAATGCCGACAAAAATTGAAAAGGCAAAAATAGCATTGCTAAATGCAGCACTCGAAGTTGAGAAAACCGAAATGAGTGCAGAAATTAGAATTACAGATCCTACTCAAATGCAAATGTTCCTAGAAGAAGAAAACAGAATGCTCAAGTCAATGGTGGACAAGCTACAACGAGTTGGAGCAAATGTTCTGATCTGCCAAAAAGGAATTGATGATATCGCACAACACTATCTGGCAAAATATGGAATTTTATCTGTAAGGCGTGTCAAGGAATCTGATATGACAAAACTAGCAAAAGCGTCTGGCGGTAGGATCACAACAAACCTTGATGATATGACAGACAAAGATTTGGGACACGCAGAACTAGTTCACCAAAAAAAGGTAGAATCCGACAAATGGGTATTCATTGAGGGATGTAAGAATCCAAAATCTGTGTCAATTTTAGTACGTGGCGGATCACAAAGAGTAGTAGACGAGGTTGATCGCTCCTTACATGATGCATTGATGGTAGTAAAGGATGTAATAGAAAAGCCAGCAATTGTTGCAGGAGGCGGCGCCCCAGAAGCATATTTGGCATCTCAGCTAAAAGAGTGGTCCGATAATTTTGAAGGAAGAGAGCAGCTTGCAATCAGAAAGTATGCTGAAGCATTAGAGGTAATTCCATTAACAATAGCAGAAAATGCAGGAATGGACCGGTCCATTCCTGCAT
>JAKAJY010000058.1 GCA_021824845.1 archaeon | reverse complement strand
TGGGAACCATCCTGGAATCAAATGATTTGGAAAAAATCTTTGAGGCCACAAAAACCATGTCGGAGACAATCCACCGACTGGGAGTAAAAAGAATAGAAATCATCCTAAAGATAGATTCCAGAACAGACAAATCCCAGACAGCAGATCAAAAGATGGAATCTCTGAATAAGTACCTAAAAGGTACGTAGCGTCTCAAAGAACGTGTTTCGTTGTGCAGGCTCTCGGCCAATCTCATTTACCATTGTAGCTAGCTCCAGCACTGACGAATTGGTCGGCTTGCCTGCAGCACGGTAAATCTCCTCAGAAAACGCCGTACCCACCAAGTCGCTTCCGCCATTAGACAGGGCAACCTGTGCAAGCTTTTTGCCCAAAGCAACCCAGTATACAGAGATGTTGTTCAAAACGCCAGCTAACATCAGCCGAGATATTGCAATTATTTTGAGATCATAAATTGCAGATGACTCGTGGTTTACAAGATTTTTCTGCTCCAGTTCGGTATTGTCCAGCGAAAACTTTAACGGAATAAACGTGATGAATCCGCCTGTTTTCTTTTGAAGCTCTCGCACCTTGATTAGATGATCTATAATGTGCTCCGGCTTTTCTATGTGCCCATACAGCATGGTAACATTGCTTTTGATTCCCAGATTGTGCGCCTGCTCTATTGTATCAAGCCATTCCTGTCCGGAGCATTTTCCACGGACTATTTGTCCACGTATCTCAGGATGGAATAATTCCGCTCCCCCTCCAGGCATTGAATCAAGGCCTGCAGACTTTAATCTAGACAAAATCTCCTTGACGGATGTTTTTGTTAGCTTTGATAAAAAGAAGATCTCTGCAGCAGTGAATGCCTTTACGGTCATTTCCGGGTGATTTTTTTTGATAATTTTCATCATGTTTTCGTAATAGTCCAATTGCAAGCTAGGATGGAACCCGCCAACTATATGCACCTCGGTTGCACCCATTGATTTTGCTGCAGCTACTCTGGCTTCGATTTGCTCAGGGCTCAGAGTGTATGCATCTGATTCATCGCCCTTTCTGTAAAATGCACACATTTGGCAGCTTGCAGCGCACAGATTGGTATAGTTCATGTAGTATGATGCAGCAAATGTTACTTTGTTGCCGACCAGTCTCTTTCTTGCCAAATCCGCCACTGCGCCAACCATGAAGAGGTTTTCGTCATTCATCAGGTGCAAGCCATCGTGATACGATAGTTCTTCCCCAGAAAGAGTTTTTTCGAGTGTGTTTGATTTGTTAATCAACTCGCGTAACATGATCAGAACAATTGGTTTGTAAATATAAAATATAGCCGAATAGGCAACTCATCTTTTGATTTGCCTATTTACGGTTTGGAATGTCTGATTGTTTGCGGATGCTGTCTCGAATTTCTGAAGCTTTTTGTTCCTCAACCTTTGCAGATGATTCTTTTGAATATTGATCGTTTGCAGCGTATGATTTCAATTTGTCTGGACGCTCACGTGTGTCATCCTTTAGAGATTTTATGTCTTTATCAGGGCTGACTGGAACCATTGCTTTGAATTGTTGAAGGCGTTTTGCATAAGCTTCTCGATCTTGCTCCAATGCAGTTTGGACTTTGCTTGGACCTGTGGATTTTCTTGCCTCTATTTGCTCTCTTGCTTTTGCCTTTAGTTCTGCAAGCAGATCAGCGGCCCGTGGCAGATCCTGTTTTGTATTTGCTGCATTTCTAGCATCAATCATTGCCTGAATGTCTTTTGCATATTGCGCTTTCTTTGCATTGATTTCCGCTTTTAATTTAACAGCTCGCATTTGTAATTCCTCATGTCTCTTTGCTCTGTCATCATCCATTTGTGCCCTCATTTCTTTATGCTTCATCTTTGATTCCATGTGGGTATCAACGGTCTGAGCATATGAAAGGCCAACTGGCGCTACCAGAGCAGATGCCATCAGAAGTACAGAAGCTAGGATTCCTAGTTTTTGCATAAGTTTGAACCATAACATGAATATAAAAACGATCCTCAGTGATGCGATTGAAAGTATCAGTATATTTTAATCAGACGCACTATTGGAGAGATTCATCGAGTATTATTCAGATTTTTAGTGATCTCTTCTAGTTTTTTCATTTCTTTTTGAGTTTGTTTTTCCTGTATCTTGTTTGCGTTCGAGTCCAGTGAATCACGTGCTTCCTTGATTGCCTTTTGAGCCTCCTTACGTTTTTTTTCCATCATTTTTTGGATCTCTTTTTGCTCAGAAAGCACTTTTTCCTTTGCTTTTTTCGCATCGAATTCGATTTCGGATTTTGTTTTGTGCAGTAACTCCTTGGTGTTTGCCCCTTTTTGCTCTAGTACGGCTTGTTCTCGCTTTAGTTTCATCTCTTCGACTTGGGCCTGAGCCTTTTGCTTCATTGCCTTGATTTCATCTAGCTTTTGTTGTCTTTTCTGGATTACCTCTTGTCGCTTTGCCTCACTTGCCTCTTCGATTTTCTTGCGCTCTGCCTCCAGTTCCTTTTGAGCCTGCTTTCTGTTCTCTAGCGCCTCCTTCGTTTTGGCAGCCTCGTCTCTTAGTATGTACTTGCGCTTTTCATCGATTTTCTTTAGTTTGTCTTCCTGTTCTTTTTCAAATTCCGCGATTCTCTCAGATGCCGTTTGCGCAAACGACTGAGAGTATGGCAGTATGATAACCGAGGATAGCAAAATCAATGCAGATAATATCGCAAGATGACGCATGACAATATCATATCAGGATACTATAAAATAATAACTAATGATTGATCCAAAAGAAAAAGAGTCAACTGTTCTGCTTTATGGAGTTGTGCCCGATGTAGCAGTGGAGTTTGTGCCAGTGCTGGCATCAGAATTAGAACCCGTTGAGCTAGAATCAGTGTTTGAACTACTATCAGAAGGTGAAGTTACTGGGGTCTCTGTGATTGGGGCTTTCTTTGATTTGAGTTGGACTTTGGCGTCAAATTGTGCCTTTTTCTTTGCCATTTTTTCATCGAATTTCTTTTTGGCATCAGCTTGTCGCTCTTCAAAGCTTGCTGCCTTTTTCTTCATTTGCTCTTCAAATGATGTTTTCTTGTCTGCCAATCGTTTTTCCACCATGACCTTCCTATCTTCTAAGATTTTCTCCATCTTTTCTTCCTTCATTGCTCGTTTTTCTTCGAGGAACTTGGCTCGTTCTGCAAGTCGATCGTCATACTTTTTTGATTTTTGCAGTGCGAGTTCTTTGAGTTTTTGCATTTTCTCATCGATGTGCTTTGTCATTTTTGCTTTATGTTCTGCAATTCTCATCTGGACTTTATCCTCATCGCTCAAAGGCTTGGTCGGCTTTGGAGTTGTATCTGAAGTTGTCGCCGTACTTGTCGGGTCGGTCTCTGCGGTTTGTGCAAATGAGAAACCGACTGGGCCAACTAGTGCAGCACCAAGTAGTAGTATAGATGCTAGGATTCCTAGTTTTTGCATACCAAAAATTCGGTTTTGAGCATATTTAAGATTGTGGAATGATTTGTAAGTGGTTTTGGTAATTCTATCATTCTCAAAAAGTTTAGTTAGGCTCAAAACCACATCACACCATGGTGCTTCCTATTGTTGATGAATACAAGCCAAAGTGCTATGTGTGTAATAATGCATTTGATACCATAGAATTGCTCCGAGAACACCAAAAAACAAAGCATGCCGAATTTGTGATATACCATGAAAACCAAAAAAGAGAGCCAGCACCGGGCGACGTTACAGTATTTTAGAAATGCCAGAAAACATCATGGAAAGGGCAAACCAGTTATTTTTGGCAAAAAGATTTGCCGAGTCCATCACACTGTATGACCAAGTTCTAGAAAAAACCCCAGACAATTTAGATGCGCTAAACAACAAAGGATATGCATTATCCAAGCTCAAACAACACCAGGACGCAATATCATGCTACGATCTGGCATTGCAAAAACACCCAAACGAAAAAACCATACTGACCAACAAGATCTCTTCATTACGCAAGCTCAAATCCTACAATCTGGCACTAGACCATTGCAACCAGATTCTCAACAGAGAACCACACAATAACATTATCCTATATCATAAAGAAAGAATTCTCTCATCTATTGGGGATTATTCCGGAACAATAGAATGCTGCGACATCATATTGGGTGATTATCCGCAAAACGCAGAGGTTCTATTTGATAAGGCAGTTGCTTTGGCAAAATCAAACCGGAAATTTCTTTTCACATTAAGCCAGTCCATTATGTCTGATCAGAAAATGAAGCTAAAGGCCAAAGTTCACAGTGCATTTGCCAACCAGAATGATCAGGATTTTTTGCGAATCATATCCTGAGATTCCCTTAGCATTTTTTCAGCGACTTGCTTGCTGATTTGCGCCATGTCATAGGTATCATCTATTGCCAGGGCTTGCTTGAAGCATTCCAGCGCATCTGAGATCATCCCTTTTTCGCCAAGCGACAATCCCTTGTAGGCAAGCGCCATTGCACACTTGTCATCTAGGAACAAGGCTTTCTCATATCGTATGATGGCATCATCAAATTTTCCCAATCCATGCAATGCCGTGCCCTCGTTTAGCAGTGCAGTGACATTTTCCGGACTGAGTTCCGTTGCCTGCTGGAAGCACTTTAGTGCTAATTTGAACTTGCCAAGGTTTTGCAGTGCAACTCCCTTGTCAATTAATGCATCCAGATGATCAGGATTTGAGAATAAAATCTTGTCATATATGGTGATTGCCTCTTTGAATTCGCCCTCAAGGCAAAGCTCCGTTGCCTGGTTTAACATCTTTTCCAAATCCTTCAATGGACTTACTTGTACCAGTATAGACATTAGTCTTGCTATTGAATAATACCAGATCTAGTTATTGTTGCACAAACCATCAAGTATGGGTTAGCTGTATTTGCATCAATTCCGTTTTATCCAAAATACCCACAACCATCCCATGTCCAATCGATGTGTAAAGTGCAATCGCGATTTCTATTCTGCCATTGGATTAAACGTTCACATTGAGAGGACTCATAAAATAATAGAGCAAAAGAACAGCCGAGTGCTAGATTCCTTTACGTAAGAGCCATTGCATGATGACAGTTGTTCCAAAAATGTTTTAACTTGGTACTTGCTAGTTTTATCATAGCCTTTGTTAGTATCTTTAATACTCACTTGGATTTGAAATACAATCCAAACATTTTCATTATTCAGTGCATTTAGTACCAGGTCACACTGATAATATGGTCAGAGTTTCGTCATTGGGAAGATCGTTTATTGATGGGAATTTGTCGGTGTGTTTTGGAAGCAATTCGGCACAAATTCCACATAGTGGGGAAATAACCTCTGCATCGTATGCCACCTCGCCTATCGGTGCATCGCATTTTGAGCAATGAATCTGTTGGTATCATAGATATTCAATGTTTCACCCAAACGTTGTATTGCACAGGCCCAACACATACTAGGTGTTTTTGCCCAATATCGATTTGCTTGTGGAGATCAAACAAGCATTCAGACGAGTCTCCTAGGAATAACATCAAGAAAAATACTAGGCTTGTTTTTTGTACTCGTTTTGCAGAGTGTGTAAGATGTTTTTTTGCAGTTTTTTGTTTCCAAGATCCGGAATTATGTGGAAGGCATCAAGTGCGTTTTTTGGAATGGTGTTTGCGATTGCAATTGCGCTCAAATAGAGTAGTCGATTGGTGATTTTTTTGATCCCCAGATCCAAAATAGTCCTCATCAGGTATGGAAACACCACGGCATTGTTTACCTTGTTTTCAAACTCGTAGCTTCCAGTACCCACTATTTTTGCACCGGCTTTTTTTGCAATATTTGGTGCTATCTCAGGGTCAGGGTTGGTCAGAGCAAGGACTATTGGATTTTTGCTCATGCTTTGTATCATCATATCACTCACCAGGTTTTTTTGTCCAGAGACTCCAATGAACACATCAGAATTTTTCATCACATCGGATAGTGTTCCTTTTTGTTTTGATTGGTTTGTGAAGGTGGAAATCTCTTTTTTGTATTTGTTCATATTTTCTGCTCTGCCTTTGTAAATTACTCCGCCAGAGTCAACGACTAGAACATTTTTGCATCCAGCATAAGATAACAACGATGAGATCCCATAGCCAGCAGAGCCCGCGCCAGCAACCACAATTTTGGCGGATTGTAATGATTGTTTTGTCAACTTTAGCGCGTTTATTAGGGCAGCCAATGCAACAACTGCCGTACCATGACGATCATCATGGAAAACAGGAATGGTGAGTCTTTTTTCAAGTTCATTGGATATGTCAAGTACTTTGGGAAATTCAATGTCTTCAAGATTGATTGCCCCAAAAACAGGCTCTATTGATAGAATTGTTTTTACTATTTCGGATTTTTTCGTGGTGCTCAAGCAAATCGGAAATGCGCTTATTGCCCCAAAATGCCGATAGATCACCGACTTGCCCTCCATAACAGGCAATGCTGCGTCTGGACCAATATTTCCCAGCCCAAGAATTCTTGTCCCATCAGTTACGATTGCCACATTGTTTGATTTTGAGGTGAGTGTAAATTTTGCAGATGGCGTAGAGTGAATCTTCTTGCATACCTCTGCAACACCAGGTGTGTAGATCAATTGCAGATCACTGGGTCTTAAATTCTTGAGTTTGCTCTGAACTGTTATTTTGCCCCTTAATTTTTGGTGCAGCAAGATAGCGTTTTTTGCCAGATTCTTTTTTCTCATTTTACAGAATGATTAGGTGCTTGTTCGAGTTCACTCTATGGGTGAATTCTCAAGTCTTTAACCATCAAACTTTTTTAACAGATTATGATCGAGTCAGGAGGCAGTCTTGTCTGCAGGATCCAGCTCGAGTGCACGATTAAAGCATTCCAGTGCATCATCATATCTTCCAAGGCTTCTTAGCGCCACTCCTTTTTGGTTCCAAATATCACGATTTTTTGGCTCTAGCACCAATGCCTGCTCAAAGTACGATAGTGCATCATCAAAATTGCCCTGGTACAGCAGGTCTTTTCCCTTTTGGAGCAGCCCCGGAACATCCATAGGTATGATACAAGTCCAATGCTTTTGTTGCTTTCGTGTCTGTTTAAACAGAACACACGAGTGTTAATGCCA
>JAKAJY010000050.1 GCA_021824845.1 archaeon | reverse complement strand
TAGTGTATCCACCAATACCAGATTCAGATCATAGCCCGTACTTTTTTGCACATAGTTTGTCAGGTTTGCAAATATTCTTGTTTTGTTCGATACAATAACTTCGATTTGCGCAAATTCTTGGTTTGGGCCAAGCATTGCCTTTGACAATACTGAAGATATCGCACCATCAGATATAGTAACGCGGGCCTTGAATGCCATGGTGTCGGTGTGATATACCCCACCACGAATAGTAGGTTTGTTCACCGGAACATCAGAGTAGGTTATCTCAGAGCTATCTACAAAAAACGTCTTGTCCTGAATTATTATTGATTGTATTGCAGTTTTCTGCTCTACCAATCCCAAAAGAAATTCCCTATCCAACATAATAAAAAGAGAAAAAATTGTAATTGAATCTTTAGAATTCAACCATACCTGACTGCAAAGCCCTAAGCTTTAGCATCAAGTCTATTTTGACCTGCTTGCATGCAAGTCTTGCCTCAGACTGGGTTATTCCAAACTCTGATTGTAGTTTTTTGTAGATTTTGGTCTTTTCCGTTATTCCTTCATCAAGGATGTTCATAATTGAAGATTTTATTTTGGCGTGGCTTTGTTTTGCGCTCATTACACATGGTGATTCCGGCATTTAGTACATGACTATGTGTGTGTGCACGCAATCAAAAACAGTGTTTGCAACAAAAAGACACACAGCACTCCAAATCAAACCAGACTTGGACAGGCCTAAAATCATTTTGAAAGATCTATACAAAATATTATAATTATTACATGAATTCTCTAGCTACAGATTTAAAACTGTCAGGCCCATCAATACGCTAATGCAGTTGTTTGCAAACCCACAGACATTACGCAGTGAGATTCTAAATCTTGCAGTATCGTGTGGTTTGGACAGCCCATGTTATACCAAGATGTTAGACTATACCATCAAGTTGTTTGAGAGCCAGGGTTTGGGCAAGGAATACTATGGATACCACAACATTACCCATGAGCTAGAAGTAACCTATGTCTCACTGATTGTACTGAAATGGAAAAGCATCCTGAACAACATCCGAGAGGAAGACTTCAAGTATCTTTATGCAGCTGCTCTGTTCCATGATTTCGATCCCCAAAAAAGCGTAGACAAGCCACATGAGGACAATGTCATCAAATTTTTGACTCATGATGAAAACGTAAAACAACTATGCTTGGATGCAAATTTGGACATTGATATCATCAAGGTCTTGATCTTGAGAACCACATATCCATGGATTGGTCACTACAAGGAACACGCCGAAGAACAAATCACGGAATGCTTTGCAAATTCCTCAATCACAAAGGACGACCACATAATGCAAGAGTATTACATGAGACTCGGCTGGTTATTATCGGTAATTGATCGAGTGAGTGGATACGCGCTGGGCGATTTTACAAAGGCAATGGACATGGCAAAGAAAAACGCACATGCCCTTGCATGGCACCCATCATATATTGTCAGGCGAGCTGTTGGATATTTTGAAGACCTGCTAAACGAGGAAGCAGAAATGTGTGATACTGTTTTGCGAGCACTACCAAAAGACATGAGAAAAAATTTCATGGATACAGTGACTGGATTTTTGAATCTTCGACAACAAGAAATCAAAGTTCAATCAGATTATCTGTATGAAAACCTAAGATTGGTTCCAAAAATAGAATCAATGCGCTCAAGAATAGATAGAGAATTCCAGGAAACACTCTTTGAGATATTCAATGAACTGCCAACACCATTACAAATAAACCGAGAGAGTTTTGTAAAAACAGTCCAAGACCCAAAAACTATCCTGAACACTTTGCGAGTTGGCAGCTCGGATGGTCCAATCATCGGCTTTGCCAAGGGCGGGCCATTGGAAAGCTATTCACTGAGACCGGAAATTGTTGATGAGCACTTTGGCAAGCACAATACAGTGTTTTTGGAGCCAATTGCACTAAAGATGGGTTATTGGGGCTTGCAGGGTGGAAGCGAGATGCGACATTTGTTTACGATGCAAGCTCATTCAATGAACTATCAGTATTTGACCAGCTTTGCGCTAAGGGATGTAATACAAAGAAGAATTGAGAGTAATGAGAAGGCCGAATTTGTCACCAAATTCGATCCCGAGCGCTGGGATTATTACAGAATCGAATTATAGGCAAACTCTTTAGTACTGTATGTTTTTGTATTGTTTCGTGCTAAGAGTAGCTGCCATTTTTGTAGTGTGTGTTTTGTTTTCAGCCTCGCTATCCGGTGCATCTGCCCTGAATGGGACCCAACGCGCAGAAATCAAGAATCCACACCTAGCAAACTCGTTTGGCGAGATGGTATCTCAAAACGTCAACACGCATCAGCAGGTCCAGATTTCAGCAGATGTGGCAAACAAGCAGACATCCCCGCAGGCATTTGTATACATAGTACAGATAGAGGATGCAAATGGTATAACACACAAGCTGACCTGGATTTCGGCATCGCTAAATGCTGGACAAACCCTATCGCCTGCAATATCTTGGACTCCAAACAGGCCGGGATCATATGTTGCAAACATGTACGTCTGGGATTCCATAAAGGACGCAAATGCACTTGCCGTGCCAATTTCATACAAAATCACAGTCAGTTGATTTTACAACTAAATAGTACTGGAATGATTCCAAACCAGTGAGTCTTACAACCCAGCAGAAAAAAATTGCGTTTGGATCATTTCTTGGATGGTCACTAGATGGGTACGACATCGTATTGATATTATTGGTGGTGCCATCAATTTCGCAGTTATTTTTTCCATCGGAGAATCCCGCATTTAGCATAATTGCAACATTTGCATCATATACTGTAACTCTGATAATGAGGCCCCTAGGTTCGGTGATCTTTGGAATCTATGGTGACAAGTTTGGCAGAAAAAAAGCAATGATCATCACCATACTAGGATTTTCCATTGCAACGTTTGCAGTCGGATTGCTCCCGACATATGCCGCGATAGGAGTCTTGGCACCAATCTTGCTGATTATGGTCAGACTAATTCAGGGAATTTTTGCTGGCGGTGAGTGGGGTAGTGGTGCAGTGCTTACAATAGAGAGTGTCCAAAAACAAAAACGAGGACTGGTCTCTGGATTTTTGCAGAGTGGGTTTTCATTTGGATTTTTGCTCGCAGCGATTGCTTTTCAAATCATCACCATAACATTTCCAGGCCAAGCCTTTGAGGAATGGGGCTGGAGGATCTTGTTTTTTAGCGGAATAATTCCAGGCTTTGTGGCATTATTTGTGAGATTCAGCATGGACGAGTCCCCATTATGGGTGGAAAAAAACAACAAGAAAAGCCTAGAGCGCTCTCCCCTTCGAAAAATAATAACAGGTGAGCACAAAAAAGAGTTCTTTTTGTGCACAGCCATAATGAGTGGACTAGTCTACATGTACCATGGCTCCATCAGCATTTTACCAACATATCTTCAACAGTTTGGAGGATTCGACAAGGAAGAGATTGCAGCAGTCATGATTTGTGCCACAACATCATCGTGGCTTGGCATGATTTTCACTGGCTGGCTGTCACAAAGAATTGGCAGAAAAAAAGCAATCATAGTATTTTGCACATCATCCATGGTAGTAATAATTCCACTTGCTGGAATTATTTTGCAGAAAACCTATCTTTTGCTTTTCTTTGTAGCAACATATGCCGCAATAATATCCACCGCATCAGGTCCAATTCCCGCATTTTTCTC
Source organism: archaeon (assembly GCA_021824845.1). Lineage (GTDB taxonomy): Archaea > Thermoproteota > Nitrososphaeria > Nitrososphaerales > Nitrosopumilaceae > Nitrosotenuis. Next base: position 3,394 of record JAKAJY010000050.1, on the reverse strand, counting down.
AGAAAGATTCCCAACTATTCTGCGAAACAGTGCGGCCGGATTTTCATATAATGCAGGTCTGATCTTTGGATCTTGGTCTCCATTGATTTCACTGCATCTGATGAACAATGCATCAAAGGAACTAATCCCAGTGATGTTTGGAATTAATGTTATGATTGGTGCAATCATTGTTATTATTCCCACCGTACTTAGCAGGGAAACCAAAAATTATGATCTGACTTGATAAGCATTGCTTCCAAATGATCAGTGAAAGCAAGATCACCACTCCACTATTCTGTTAAATAATTTTTACAGCCTTCCGCTAATAGAAGAACTACCCATCTGTGATCATCATGATAGGCTATTGCGTAAAATGCAGAGCAAAACGAGAAATGGCAGGCTCAAAGCCAGTTACAATGAAGAATGGCAAGCCAGCAACAAAAGGAACATGTCCGTCATGTTCAACAGCTATATTTAGAATCGGAAAGGCATAAGCCTTTTCTATCTTTTTTCAATCAGTAATTCCATTCTGGTGTCAGTCCGTTCCACAGAGATTTTAGCGGACTTGGGTCTATGCTAATTTCTTCGGTGATTCGGTTTTTGAGCGCAAAAAACATGTTTTCTAGTGCATCTGCGCCACCATCAGAGTATAGTTCACGACCTATCTCTGTTATTCTTGCCTTTTTTACGGCAACATCGGACGAGTCGGGATTTTGAAGACAAAATGTCAGCAGATCAATCATTTCCTCTTCCAGCATAAAGTCCATGGATGTTTTTTGTAAAAATTTCTATAAATAGTATTTTGAATCAATTTTATTTTGGATTCATTATACAAAACCCAATGAAGCTAGACCAAATTGATTTGGAGTTTTTGTATTTAGGCATGACAAAAAACGGCGCATTCAATGAGCAGGATTTGGCAGGATCAGACCTTGCATATTTGGGTGTTGGAAGGACTTTGGACAAAATAGCACATCTAAAGGAAAATAATCTGCTCAGCCTTGCAGGGGAAAGATTCGCCATTACAGATTCTGCCAAGAATATTTTTTGGGCAAAAGACACGCCATTGCAAACAAGAATTCTAAGATTATTAGAGATAAAATCATTGGAGGAATCAAGCATTGCAAAATATTTGCTGGAACCATACAATACCATATTATCTGAAACTGAAAAGCTCAGATCACAAGGCCTGATAATACACGTTACAATAAACAAAGATGACAGGATAATCAGGGTTTGTGAAATAACTCAGGATGGAATGGAATGCACTAATCAAGGCTCACAAAGATTACGGATGCGAAAACTGTTAGATGAGATTCAAGCCAAGTCATCCAGTATGGACAATACAAAAATCACAGAAACCATAGAAAAATTAAGAAAGATATCTACTGAGCTGGGCTAGGCATTGCCCTAAGAATAGACTTTACTTTATCTTGGATTTGTGCCAGTATGAGTTCTGCTTTTTCCTTGTTCTCAAATGACTCTACCTTGTTGTCCATGATTGCATCAATTTCATAGCTTTTATCCACTAGAACCCGCGCAACATGTTCATCCAGTGTCCCATTGCCAATCAGATAGTATGCAAAGACAGTATTTTTTTGGCCGATTCGGTGCAGTCTATCTTCTGCTTGCAGATGGATGGCCGGACTCCAGTCTAGTTCTGCAAAGATTACGTATTTTGCACGTGTAAGATTAATTCCAACGTTTCCCGCACGAAGTCCTGCAATCATCAGCTTGGTTTGGCCGCCCTGGAACGCATCAATGCTATCCTGTCGTTGTTTGTCTGATTGTCCGCCAATTATGGAGGCCGGCTTGAATTCTGATAGACTCTCATGCAACAAGGAATGAATGGATTTGTGATGGCAAAACACGACTACGCTTTCCTCGATTTCCATTATGTTTTTGACAAAGTTGATCACGTGTGGGAGTTTTGCCGCACCTGCTGCCTGTCTTTCACTTTGTATTGCTCTCTGATATGCAGACGATGCGTCAAATGCAGTTTGTGCCTCTTTGCGCTCATCTTCTAGTTTTTTCCAGATTCTCTCTAGCTCCTTGTTATAGTAGTTGATATCGGAATCGATGATTTCCTTGTAACGGATTTTTTCTTTTAGCTCAGATAGCACATCGCTTTTTTTGCGCCTGAGCATCACGTGTTTTTGAAGCATGTTTCGGAGAGATTCACGCTTGTTTTCCAACACGATTGCCTTACCTTTTTCATTGATATAGCAGAAATATTCGCAAAATTCCTTAAAGCTGCCCAAAAGTCCAGGCCTCAAAATATCCACGATGGGCCAAATCTCAGAGCCGCGATTATAGATCGGAGTTCCAGATAGCCCTACTCGATATTTCACTGATTCAAGTGCTGCGAGTTTTTTGATTGCGTGATATTTTTGAGTAGTCTTTGATCTTAGGTTTTGCACCTCATCACATATGATGGCTCGCAGGTTTAGCTTTGCCAAGTCCTTGTAGCGCTTGAACAATAGTTCATAGTTTATGATGTAGAAATCATATTTGCCTAGGTCTTCTGATTTTCCAACCCGAATAATAGTAGACGTTGGCGGCTGATCCTCAACCAGTCTGCCGTTTCTGCTTTTTCGCATCATGAATTTTTCAATTTCCCGCTGCCAGTTTTGCAATGTAACTAGTGGTGCCACTATCAAAACAGGAAATGCGTTTTTCTCAGACGCCAGATAGGATAATGATTGGACGGTTTTTCCCAAACCCATTTCGTCTGCAAGCAATGCGTTTCCTGCAGATTTTAGCAAAAAGTCAAGGCCCTCTCTCTGAAAGTTAAGCAGGTTTCCCTTGAACTGCTTGCCAGGATTTGCCAATTGTAGTCGTTCGGTCTTCTTTGGTTTCTTTGGAATTACTTTGGCAGATGGTGGGAGTTTTTTTTGCCAGATGTTTTTTGAGAGTATCTCCAGTGGGTATCTATCCATAATCCATTTTATTTGGGCCACGTTTTTTGGATCGTCTGGAACTATGGCTTCATATTCGCCATCCCCATACCAAGACTGCGGAATTATTCTAGAAACCATGGCAACTGCCCGCTCACCGGTTACCTTCCAGCTCCACGTACCGGAAAACTTGTCCATTACATATTCTAGAGTACCAAAATTAGTCATAGGCCTTGTAGATCTCCGTTGGGTTGTTTTTTTCCTTTATGAATCTTGAGTTGGATGATCGAGTGGTTAAGCATGGTTTTGCAAAATAATTTGTCAATTCAATGTATGACACGATTAATTTTACACAAAAAAGAATGATTTTGATTATTATCCCAAGATTAACCCAATCTTTGCCAAAGTTTTAATCAACTATACCCACAAACAAAATAATGAAGTTTACGCAAAGCTCCGAGCCCGCAGTCGAAAAACCATTGATCATTGCAGCACTCCAAGACATGGGAAATGTGGGA
>JAKAJY010000012.1 GCA_021824845.1 archaeon | reverse complement strand
GCCTTGTTGTACAGATGTAATAGTTTTTGATATGTGGTGTGATCTCCACTCCACGCAACCAATGAAAACACCGCGTCCTGAATATCAGGGCTTAGGGATGATGGGTTTTTCAAATATTGTCGGAATCGACTGTTTGCCTCACATAGAATCTCTTCATCATCCAGTTTACCCAATGCTCCTATCACATAGCTGCGCAACAATGCATTTGTGTGTGGTTCGTCCTTTTGTGCATCCCATCCAAGTTTATCAAACATTTTTCTAAAATATTGATGTGTGATTTGTTTGATTTCCGGATTATACTGCTCTTCGATTGTTCTGTGGTATAATGCGTAAAGATTTCCAGATACATTTGATTGAGTAAGATAGTCATCCTCATTTTCATATGATGTTGCAATCTCTAGATAGTCGCGAGCCTTACCATCGCCAGACACACATAATGCAAACAAGTCGTTTTGTATTGCCCATCTGTCAATGTGTGAGATCGACTTTTGTAGAATCAATTCCCTCAGGTCATACAAAATATCCTGAGAGTATTTTACTCGGTAGAATCCACTTCTTCCAGGATTTACCAGTATTTCATTGGACGGGACGACGAGTGATTCCTGTTTTTTCTTGAGGATCTTGTGTGTGGTTTTGCCATCATAAGTTATGGTGAGCGGGATCTCCCACAGTCCTTTTTGTGGGCCTTTTTGCTCTAGGACAAATCGCTTCTGAGACAATACCAGTCTAGAGTCTTGTTTTTTAGCCTCAACTAGTGGAAATCCAGTTTGTTTTAGCCAGGAATTCACCATGGAGCGAACCGGCATCTTGGAGGATTTTCCAATTTCATCCCAGAGATCATTGCCCTCGGCATTTTTGTAAGAGAATTTTTTCAGATATACACGCAAGCCTGCCCTGAAATTCTTTTCAGTGACAAAACTTTCTAGCATTTTTAGAACACAGCCGCCCTTGTCATATGATATGGCATCAAAGATCTCTCTGATTTCCGACGGTGAGTTTACCTTGACATCTATTGGGTGCGAGGAATGTAATGCGTCAAGGCCCATCGCGGTGTTCATCGTGTCTTCTAGGAACTGGTCCCAGAGTTTCCATTCTGGATAAAACTTGTCAACAAACTTTGTTGCCATGAATGTCGCAAAGGACTCGTTAAGCCAAAGATCATTCCACCACTTCATCGTTACCAAATTGCCAAACCACTGATGCGCCAGCTCGTGTGATACAACCTCGGCGATGAACTGTTTTGTCTGAGTGGATGAGGTCTTTTCATCAAATAACAGAATGGTCTCTCTGAATGTTATTGCCCCCCAGTTCTCCATTGCACCGGAAGCAAAGTCAGGTACTGCAATCAGGTCCAGTTTTGGCAGCGGGTACTTTATTCCAAAATAGTCTTCGTATGATTTTACAAGCTTTTTGCACAAATCCAGCGCAAATCTTCCCTTCTTGCTGTTTCCTTTTGTGGTGACAATTCGCATTGTTACTTTGCCACATTTTGTTGTCAAATATTCAAATTCACCAACACCAAGATACACCAAATAGGTAGACATAATCGGAGTTTTGGCAAATTTGTAGAGTATTTTTTTACCAATTTTCTTTTTGAGGATTTGATTGGTGTTTGATATTGCGGTGTGATGAGGATCGGTTATGATTGAAATATCATATGTTGCCTTTGCTGCAGGCTCATCCCAACAAGGAAATGCACGTCTTGCGTCTGCTGCCTCAAATTGTGTGGTTGCAATGTATTTTGTCTTGCCAGATTTGTCCTTGTATTGACTGCGATAAAATCCAACCAGCCTGTCATTTAGAATTCCAGTGTATTCGATGTGAATTTTGGCAGATTTTGCAATTTTTGTTGGGAGTGTGATTGTAAGGGTTTCTTTTTTTTCATCCAGTCGTGTCTGTACTAAAATGGATTTACCGGATGACACTATGAGGCATTTTTTTATTTTTAGTTCTGCGGCATGAAGTGTTATGGTATTGGTGGGCTTGGCTAGCCTTACATCAATTGTCTCTTTTCCTTCAAACGTGAAATTTGAGAAAATTGGCTCAAAAGTGAGATCATAATGTATTGGTGTAACCAGCACAATTTTGCGTTATTTGTTAGCCTTTATGTAGATTTAGAGTGTCAAACGATCAATGATGCCAACTAATGCCATACCATCCAGTAAAGCAGTTTATTATTGGAATATGATTTATCATCAATCCAAACCACATCATAAACAAGACAGACAACATCTAGATCATAAGTTTTTAAAATGCGATACGATAACTAGTCTCAGATGAAGCAAAAACTTGCCACTCGTCGAATCAAGATTCTTGTAGCAAAACTAGGCCTTGATGGTCACGATAGAGGGGCGCTGGTTTTGTGCAGAGCATTCCGAGACGCTGGAATGGAGGTAATTTATTCCGGCTTGTTTGCCACGCCTGAAAGAATTGCCCAAATTTCAGAGGATGAGGATGTTGATGCAGTTGCGCTTAGCCTACTAAATGGCGCGCACAATACGCTATTCCCAAGGGTTGTAAAGGAACTGCAAAAGAAAGGCCTCAAAGACGTCCTAGTTGTGGGTGGCGGAGTAATTCCAGAAGAAGACAAAAAGGGCTTGGAAAAATCAGGAATCTCCAAGGTATTTGGTCCAGGATCACCACTGCCTGCAATCATAGAGCACATCAACTCTGGCGTTGCAAAACTAAGAAAAATCTAAAATTTATTCTTTAGAATCTGGCCACATCATTTTTCGCATTTGCTTGCCGACTTGCTCGATTTGGTGAGATTCAAGTTGCTTCATGTATCTATCAAATGCATTCTTGCCGTTCTTTTTGTATTCTGAGATCCATTCTTCATTAAATGTACCATCTTGGATCATATCTAGTACTTTTTTCATTTTTGCCTTGCTTTCCTTATCCATAACCATTGGGCCACGTGTCAGGCCACCATATCTTGCAGTCTCGGATACTCGCCTCCACATGCCATTGATTCCATATCTTTGAATCATGTCGACTATGAGCTTCAACTCATGCAAGACCTCAAAGTATGCAATTTCCGGCTGATATCCAGCCTCAACCAGAGTTTCAAATGCGTTTGTAACCATTGATGCACATCCGCCGCAAAGATCAGCCTGCTCTCCAAACCAATCAGTTTCAACTTCTTCTTTGAATGTTGTTTGGATTAATCCCGCTCTTGCAGAACCAATTCCTTTTCCAATTCCCAGTACTCGCTCCCATGCTTTGCCGGTTTTGTCTTGATATACTGCAACTATGGCAGGTGTGCCAAATCCTTCTTGGTATGTTTCACGTACCTTAGAGCCTGGGCCCTTTGGTGCAACCATGATAACATCGACGTTGTCGGGTGCCTTGATCCAATTCCATTGTATGGCAGCTGCATGTGAAAACGATAATGCCTTTCCAGCAGAAAGGTTTGGTTCGATTTCATCTTTGTAGACTTGGGACTGGATCATATCTGGAAGTAAAATGTGAATAATGTCGCCTTTTTTTGTAGCCTCTGCAACCGACATTACAGTATGACCATCTGCTTTTGCCTTGTTCCAAGTTTGGCTACCTTCTTTTAGTCCAACTATAACTTTTAGTCCGGAATCTCTGAGATTGTTTGCCTGAGCATCACCTTGTATTCCATAACCAATTACTGCAATTGTCTGATCTTTAATAGGAGCTAAATCAATATCCGTATCTTTCCATGTCTTTGCCATGATTTGATTTCAAAATAAACACAATAAAAACCATCAAAAATCAAATTGAGATTATTTTCCCACATGAGAGGCATCGCACACGCACCACGTTGTTTCCTTCCAATCGCTCAAATTTCTTGGAGCCACAAGATGAGCAAATTGGGCATGCGCGGAGTCCTTTCATGGTTTGATATGACTAGATATTGTAATTAATTATTCTTGAGTGTGGGTTTTAGTTGCTGATGTTTGATCGCTTGGCTTTTTTTACCTTTTTTGCCTTTTTGAGCTTTTCAAACTTGTCTAATTCTTTTTTCTTTTCAGATGTGGTTTTGGATTTTGTAGACTTTTCGGTTTGTGATGTTTGGCTTGGTGAGACTACATCCATGTTTGTTGGAGTACAGATATGAATTACACCGGCGTATTTTTCTTGTAATTGGCGCCATTCCTTTACTTCAACTGCCCCCTCAAAGTTTTGTCTCATGTAAGCATCCCAAGAATCAGTTGTTTTGCCAGCACCAGTCTGTAGTTTCCACTCAGAGTAGAGTCGTTCTTTTAGTGCGGTAACCTTGACGTCAGATTCCAATAATGCCATTTTTGCAATTTTTAATTCTGATTCGTTGCAACCAGGTGGAATTTGAAGAATTTTTGGCGTAACTGCAACCGATTCAGATTGGCAATACTGGATTAGATTTCCATATTTTGTTTGGATATTTTGGTACTCTAATGCTTCAGATGAAGAATGAAGATTTTCTTTGGCATATTGATCCCAAGAATTCAAATATTTTCCTGATTTTGATAATGATTCCCATTCTTTGTAGTATTTTTCTTTGGCAGCAATCATTTTTTGCTCGATTGTAAAAAATGTCTTTTTTATATTTTGATAATCGGAATTATCGCAGTTTTTTTTCTTCGAGTCAGAGTATTCCGGTTTGAGCGCACCATACTGTGGACATTTTTGATCAATTTCGGCATATTTTTGACGGAGGGTTTGGATTTCTTTTACTTCAGCAGAGTCAAGGAATTTTTGTGCAAATTCTTCCCAACTGTCAGAGTATTGTCCAGATTTGCTCATGGATTCCCATTCGGCATGTGCTTTTTTCTTTAGCTCCGAGTATTTTCTATCAAGGTTTTCAATCTGTTTTTTTGCATCAGATGCACCCTTGCATTCAGCAGATTCGGACTGTGCAAATCCTGAGACAAGTGTGCCAGTAAACAATGTAATTGCCATCAAAAACCCAAGAATCATTCTCATGTTTCAGATCAAGAAAATTTTCTATTTAACAATTAGGTATGATTTTTTATTTTATTGGGCCGCTACCTAGCAGTCGGATGCTAGTCGACTCTGGTTTTAGTATGACACAGATGTCTCCTTTGTTATACAGGACTGGTTTTTCAAGTGTGAGTTTTAGTGGTGAGATGGATAAGAATTTGGCCGGCTTTATCTGCAAGCCTACATTAATTAGGCACATTTGGTTTGGTGCGATGTCTCCCTTGTAAAACGGGCTTTTTGTAAAATCAATTTCAATTTCTGTGGAGATTTGCTCAGGGCCTGGTGCACATAATACATCTCCACGCCCCACTTGGTCTGGGCTTACTCCTTTTACTGCAAGACCAACTCTTCCCGGCGATACTGCCTCATCAACGGGGTCATCATGCATTTGAATTGATTTTATCAAAACATCAATTCCGGCAGGCAACAATTTCAGGGTATCATATTGCTTGATCTTTCCCTGCTCTACCTTGCCAAGTATTACGGTACCAACACCTTTGACATCAAAGCAATGATCAATTACCACTCTAGCATTACCTTCCTTGGATATTTGCGGTAGTTTGTCGGATTCTTCCTTGATTTTATCTTGGGTGATTCTCGGATAGTTGGCAAGTACGGTATTTTTTATCATGGTGTTTAGCGTATTTTCATCAACATCATATGTATGGGACAACAGTCCGTTCTTTTTTTGCAACATATCAAGTGCGATTATTTGTTCACCTACGAACTTGTCCAACTTGTTTACATGAAATATCACGTATTCTGCCAAATTGATTACTTGTAAGAGTGGTTGAACCTTGTCTGGAAAACCGCTGGGTGTTGTGTATGTTCTAATCACGCCTGCCTCTTTTTTGTCATACATTGTCATGTCTGTGGCAGTTCCTTTCTTGCCAAGGCTTGCAGCTATTTCTTGGTCTCCCAATACCACAAAATTAACAGAATCTGCCATCATACAGCCTCGCAATCACTTCAATATATTCACAGATTATGGGAAGGATTTCAAAACTTGGGCATAGCTGAGAAAGCGATGGTTTTGCGGCCTGACGTGTTTTTGCGAATACTTGGGTACGGATTTGCCTTGAATCCCATCATACCCAATTGGCTGCGGGATCAGGCCTTGCTCATACGCATATTTTAGAACCAGATCAGACTTGCTGTAATAATTGGTAAATTTCTGAGATATTGTTTTTTGGAGTAGATGTGCCTTGTTTTGTTGACTCAACAGATTAGCTGGAATCGATGCTCCAAAGATATGCACGGATTCAACAAGTTTTCGACTTCCAAGTTTTTCCAGTGCAGAAATTATCACTTGAGAGCCAAGAGAGTGCCCAATTAGTCGGATTTTTAGTTTAGGAAATCTTTTTTTGGCATTTATCAAAAACTGCGACAGATTGTATCCATTTTTCTTGGCAATCAATACTCCAACATTTGTTGCCTTTTGTTCTTGAGATTTGTACTGAACGCCCCTAGTATTGGAGTCATAGCTAAATCCAACTACGGGATGTTTATAACCAAGCTGAGTCAGGCGCTGTTTTGCAATGCGAAATTTTGCCAGTGCTCCAGACGGGTCATTACGTAGTCCATGAATCATTATTGTTATTTCCGACACCTCGTCCAATCCATCAAAGAATTTTTTTGGATATAGATCGTATGATTTGCTCTTTTTTGTCTTGCCACTATTCAAATCATAGAATCCGCGGGTTGAAATCCTTGGAATTCGTTTATTTTGTTTCAAATTTCTCTTTGCGTTTTTTTATGTCTGCATCTTCGACTCGAGCAAATATCGGATTTATCTCGCCTAGCTTGTGTCCAGATTGTAATTCAATCTCCGAGATTGCCTTCCAAGGTTTGTCTTTTGCATTACCGCTCATCCCAAGCTGCTTCCAGATTTTTTGTGCCGATTTTGGCAAAAACGGACACAATGCTATTGATATGGAGTGGACCGCATTTGCTGCCAAAAACACGCATGTATTCGTGCCCGGTCCTTTCTTCCAAGGCTCCTTGTGCTGAAAGTATTGATTAAAGTACATTGAGAACTCCATTACCTTTTTCATTGCCCTATCAAGATGATTCTGCTCTAATAATGAGTACAGCTCTGAGGAAAAAAATTTGATCTTTGCTTCTGCTTCCTTGTCCTTTACATCATAGTTATCAGGAGATGGGAATGCGTCATCAAATGTGTTCTTTGTG
>JAKAJY010000103.1 GCA_021824845.1 archaeon | reverse complement strand
AATGATTTATCGCAATCTTGACTCCAAGATGGAAGTCAAAGGAAAGTCTGTTGCATGTATTGCAGCTGCCGTAATTTACATGGCATGCAAGCAATGCGATGTCGTGAGATCTCTTGATGAGATCTGTAGTGGAACCGGCTCAAACAAGGACCTCAAAATGAGAACCAAGTTGTCGGCAAAATACTACCGCATGCTAGTCATGGAGCTAGGCTCTATCACAGCACCAGTCATAACGATGGACAAGTACATCTCCAAAATCTCGAATCTGACCAGTACGGACGTTCGAGTGGAGAGACTTGCATTGGAAATAGCTGAGAAGACAAAGGACAAAAATGTAGCAGACGGCAAAGCTCCAAACGGAATTGCCGCAGCTTATTTGTACATTGCATCCATACTATTGGGGCAAAATGTCTTGCAGCGTGACGTATCTAGTGTGGCCGGCGTAACCGAGGTCACCATTAGAAATCGGTGCAAAGAGATTCTTTCAGGATATAAGCTAAACCTGACACTGAGACCGAGTTTTGCCAAAAATTAACTCTTTTTCTTTTTTGTTTTTTACGTTAGGATCAGCTAAAATTCGTCGGGGTTATATACAGAAACAAAACATTGCGACAATATGGCGGTCCTAGAAATCAAAGACTTGCATGTGCAAAGAGAAGGAAAGCAGATTCTCAAAGGAGTCAATCTCAAGACAGGCCCAGGTGAGGTTCATGCAATCATGGGACCAAACGGATCAGGCAAGTCCACACTAGCATATACTCTACTAGGACATCCAAAATATGAGGTGACTCAGGGAAAAATTATCTTTGATGGTGAGGACGTTACAGAGGCATCAACTGATGAGCGAGCAAAAAAAGGACTATTCTTGGGATTCCAGTATCCAACAGAGGTCTCGGGTGTAGGCTATTCGCATTTTCTTAGAACATCATACAATGCATTATCAAAATCTCTGCAAAGCAGCAACAGAGAGGTATTCATCACAGTAAGAGAGTTTCAAAATTATCTAAAGAAAAACCTGCAAACAGTAGGACTGCGAGATGACTTTTTGGGTCGATACCTAAATGAGGGATTCTCAGGCGGTGAGAAGAAACGCTCCGAGGTACTACAGATGGCAGTACTCAAGCCAAAGGTTTCCATATTGGACGAGCCGGACTCTGGCCTCGATATTGATGCGGTGCAGGCAGTGGCAAAGGCAATTAATGATGTTTCCACTCCAGATGCGACCATCATAGTGATTACTCATTATGCAAGAATTCTGAACTTCCTCAAAAAGCTGGATTATGTCCACGTGTTTGCACAGGGCAAGGTACTCAAGTCAGGTGATGCAAGTCTTGCGCAAGAGTTGGAGCAAAAAGGCTACGACTGGATTGTCAACGCATAGTTGCTATACCACACACTAGTAGAATTTCACAAGGACTTTGTTTTGGTGGATGGTAATCAGATCACAGTAGGGATAAAATCAAAGCCGGTTGACGGTGAGGCAAACCGTGAAATCATCAAAAAGCTGGCAAAACACTTTGGAGTCTCTTCTGCCAGCATCACAATAAAATCCGGTCACAAATCAAGCAAGAAAATCATCGAGATCACCTAAGCTTGGAATCCAGTTTTTGCTGATGTGCCTTTTCTCGTCGTTCTAGGTCCTCATATTCCATCATGCAGTAATAATCAAATATTTTCATCTTTTTTGCTTTGGCCTCAGACACATATCGTACAATGTCAGATACCAGCATTCCCTGAGCTGCCAAAAACGCCTCATCTTCCTTTCCAAGCTTTTGGTATGCTTCTGATTTTGCAGCTGCAGCTTCGCTTAGCTTTTCCTGTTTTTGCACCTCATCATAATACGGTATAGATTCATCATATTTTCCCAAAAACGAAAGTGTTAGTGCTTTATTGAGAAGCGATGTGATGTTATTTGGTTCCACTCTGAGTGCCGTGGAATAATAATTTAGGGCATCAGTATGTTTTCCCAGCTCGTTGCATGCCAAGCCTTTGCTGTTTAGCGCCCAGACATGAGTGGGCGTTTTTATCAGTAACTTATCACAAAATGGGATTATCTGATCATGTCTTCCAAGTCGCTCAAGGGCTAGGATTTTGTTTTTGAGTGCATATTCGTCAAACTCGTTTAGTTCAAGTACTGCATCACAACATGACAGGACTTGATCAAACTTGCCCAGATTCAAAAACGCAGTTGCCATGTTTTGCAAGGCGACCAAATCATTTGGATCAGAGTCAAGCATTTTTTGGCAAAACAAAACTATTTCATCCCATTGTTTATCGGAATGAAGTTTTTTGATTACATCAATTGGATTGCCAACATATGCCAATACCGTATAATCAACCATTGACACACATTAAGATTTCAAAATTAGGCGCCGGCCTTGCTTGAGTTTTTCATGTATTTCTATTACAAAATGAAACACTATAACCTTGACAAACACCACACCAGCAATCAGCGCAATTGTTGTCTGCCCCAACTACAGCAAATATGCCGTGACTCCAGCCGCAGTCATTACTTCTAGTACGGTACAGGTGCAAAACCAGAGGAGTTTTTCCCTCTTCATCATACCTAGATATGGCATGATTTCAATTAAAGATTCATCCAGATTGTGATTTTCTAAATTATCGTTAAATATGGTAAGCCAAAAACAAAAACCATGTCAGAGAGTAGAATGTTTTTCAACTTTTCATTTTTTAAAATAGACCCAAAATGGCGCTGGATGGCAGACTTGGCAAAGGAAGAATCAGCCAAAGAAATAGAGCAAGTAATTAGAAACTCAAAGATAAAGTGCCGAACATACTCCACATTAGGCCTAAGGGATGACGCCGAATTTTTGTTCTGGTTTGCATCAGAATCAATAGAAGAGATTCAAAGTGTCATCTCTAAAATATACACCACGGTATTTGGTAAATACATCATACCGTCTCACGTGTATCTTTCGTCCACAAGACCATCTATTTATGCAAAGACAGGAAGAGCGTTGGCGTTTGTTGCTGGAGAAGAGCCAAAAAAATATGCCATTGTGTATCCGTTCATCAAGACAAGAGATTGGTATTTGCTGCCACTAGAGCAGAGAAAGAAAATGATGGATGAGCACATTGAAGTAGGACACAAGTTCCCGCAAGTATCGCTAAACACGACATATTCGTTTGGAATCCACGATGAAGATTTTATGTTGGCGTTTGAATCTGATGATCTTCACGCATTTCAGGACCTAATAATGGAGCTTAGAGAAACACAGGTCTCCAAATACATTGAAAAAGACACGCCGATGATTGTATGCGTCAAAAAAGATATCGTGCCATTAATTGCAAGCCTTGGATAACAAGGCCATATTGATCTAATTTCAAGGCTGCAAATCTCGGATAAGATTAAATGCAAATTCATAACCCAAAAGATTCAGATTAACATAATATGAAATATCGAACACTAGGCAAAAGCGGAATCAAAGTATCAGAAATAGGATTTGGAGCATGGACCATAGCCTTAGACTGGTGGGGTAAGAAAATCGAGGACGATGAGGCCAAAAGAATGCTCAAAAAAGCATACGATCTTGGAATCAATCTCTTTGAGACTGGAGACATGTATGGCAAGGGCAAAAGCGAGAAGCTAATTGGCGAGGTATTTCGAGGAATGCGAGATGACATTGTAATTTCCACAAAATACGGATACGAGTTTGAAGGTGCAGCCCAAATAGGCCACTCTGAGCTGCCACAGCGATTTGACCCATTATTCACAGAGCATGCCTTGAGAAACAGCTTGGCAAGGCTGCAAACAGACTACATTGATGTTTATGGATTGCACAATCCAAAAATGTACCACATACAGGATGATATAATTTTCAATACTCTGAATAAAAAAATCAATGAAGGCATAATCGATACATGCCAAATAGCGCTAGGTCCCGCAATAGGCTGGACCAAGGAAGGCCTGGCTGCAATGGAACGCAAAAACGTCTCTGCCGTTCAAACAGTGTACAATATTCTGGAGCAGACACCTGGCAACGAGCTAATCGATGCTGCACTAGAAAAAGATGTTGGGATTTTGGTGCGAGTACCAGACGCATCAGGTATTCTCACAGGAAAAGTAAAGGCAGACACCAAAATAGACGAAAAAGATCACCGCTCAGTCAGGCGTGGTGAATGGATAAAAGCTGCCTTGGATAAGGTAGAGCAGTTACGACCAATTGCAGAGAGGAATAATCTAAACATTACAGAGCTTGCAATCAAGTTCATTTTATCAAAACAAGCAGTGTCATCTGTGTTTCCAACCGTAATTAGCATAGATGAAATAGAACAGTTTGCCGCAATGTCGGATGGAAAATATCTCTCACCAGATGACATGTCAGAGATTGCAAAAATTTATTCCAGCTGGCCATCATACGAGATAAAGGCAACAATAGCATAATACTTCCATTTTGGAATCGCGATCAAGGATCAACTTCCGACTTTCTTATATCACATATTATATTCAGGTTAATTTGGGGACGAAATGGTAAGATTTAGCGTGCACTCAGTAGACAACATAGACAAGGCGTTTTTGGCGTTCTGCGTAGAAATTGTACTGTTACGGATGGGCATGCCACAATACGAAAAGGTAGTCTCCAAGCTTGAAAAGGACTACAAGACATACATTCCAGAATGCGACAAAAACCCGCAGGCACTCAAGCAGGTCCTTCAGGACATATTTGGTGATTCCTATGACGATATTCTAAATGAAATCAAAGTAGAATTTGGAGATGTTGGATCCAAGAAATACTACACAGACTTTATTTTTGCAATGACAAAATAGAATAAAGATGCTGCAGATGCAGATTTCACAAAAATTGGCATTAATCTCATCAATTATTCTGATGGGCTTTGTGTTTTTAGCTGCCAATGTTTTGCAGCAAGAAAATTACCCAATCATACCAGACAGCATCTATCCAACAGACATCTTCTTTGTTGTGGTATCACCAATTGTGATTGTCTTTTCTGCCATACTGGTTGCAAGACATGGTATGGCTGGCAATCACTCCAAGGCATGGATTTTGTTCTTGGCAGGCTCGATATCATGGTACATGGCAGATCTTACATACTATTACAATTCTGAATACATCACACAAAACAACAACTCGTATCTGGTTGATTACCTGTATTATCTGAGCTATTTTCTGTATTTTGGATTCATGTTATTTTATGTAAGGCCGAGAAAAAACAAAGTCACAAAAAGAATCATCATGTTTGGCTGCATAATTTCTGCAAGCTTTATTGCACCTAGTGCATATTTTATTTCGCAAAAACCAATCACAGATAATATGGAAACCGGAATAAACCTAGTGTATCCGTTTTTGGATGCAATGATCTTTGTGCCGGCATTTGTTGCATTGGTTCTGTTTTTCAGAGGTGAGGTGAACTTTCTGTGGGTTACAGTAACACTCGGAGTGATCTGCATGGCAGTCGCAGATACAATATTTTTAGTGGAGCGATGCCTCGAGGTGTTCTCACCGAGTAGTTTTGCAAATCTGTTTTTTGCATGGAAATGGATTTTATTTGCGTTTGGCGCATACTCGCACATCAAAATATTTGGTGCCACAAGAAACGGCCTGATCAAGCAGTGATTGGATCTTCTACGGTGTACTGGCTTTCCGTAAAATACTCGACGCGTGTCTTTTTGAATTCGCGTGAGCTAAACAATATTTTGTAGTCATCTACTTGGATATGACTCTGAATGTCCTTTGCCATTGATTCTGCCTCTGCAATTGATTTGCAATGCACCATTGAGAACACATTGTATGGCCAATCAGCATATACTGGTCTTTGGTAGCAATGGCTGATTTGGGGAAATGCGCCAAGTGTTTCGCCAACGGATTCTATTTTCTCTTCTGGAACACGCCATACAATCATGCCGTTTGCGGTAAATCCTACGTCTCTGTGTCGCAGTATGGCGGCATAACGCCTCATCACACCGATTGATTCGTAATAGCGTAATTTCTCAAAGACCTGCTCCTCACTCATCCCCAGTGCTTTGGCTGCTGGAAGGAATGGCCTATCAATTACCTGTAGGTCTTTTTGCAGTTGTCTGATGAACTCTTTATCATCCTCATTTGGAGTAAACTTTACCTCGTTGATCTTTTTCTTTTCCTCAGTCGGCGCTATTTCCTTTTTTTTCTCATCAACCATGTCCAACTTGACTCCGATCTTGAATAGCTTAATCGTAGGCAATAGTCGAATTTTTAAAATTCCAGGTAGTTTTCCGAACTTGTCCACTTCAGTTTTCAGATCCGTACCAGGTGGTGTTGCCAGTGTGAACCACAAATTATACTCGTGATTTCGTTCATAGTTGTGTGATACCCCCGGATGACGATTGATTTGATTTGCAACATAGTCCAGCTTTTCTGGTGTTACTGCCATTGCAACTAGAGAGCTCTTGTAGCCCAATCTCCGGGTGTCAAAAATTGCAGAGAGTTGTCGGAGAACGCCATTGGATTTTAGCTGTGTGATTCTGTTTTTCATTTCATCATTTGATATATGGAATTTAGCTGCAAGAGATTGATATGGTTCGGCCACCAAAGGAAAGGACCACTGGATTTCATTTAGGATTTCTTTGTCTAATGTATCCATCGTATTCTCTAGAATCCTAATTTTGATTAAAAACCTAGCGAGAATCTCACAATCCTATAAATACAATTTCGAATCTGCCCTGATCGTGATTGTTGACCTAAACTTAAAGGGCAAACTAGTCATAGTTGTAGGAGCTGGTGGTGAGGGTCTAAAAAAAGTAAACTCTCTACTAACACAGGACTGCCAGATTCTGGTAATATCGGATAATACTAATGCGCAAATCCAAAAGCTGGCAAAACAAGGCAAGATAGAATTCAAAAAAATCAAGCTGGAAAATGCAAATTTCCTAAATGACTATGGTCCCATACTTGTAATGGCGGCAACCGACAATAAAGAACTAAACCGAAAAATCTCAATGCATGCAAAGAAAAAGCGATGCTATACATATGCCGCAGACGACCCAGAATTCTCAGACTTTGCGCATCCATCTGTGATAAACATACAGGATACCGTTCAGATAGCAATCTCAACTGGCGGACGATCGCCTGCAATGGCTCGCAAGCTCAAACTAAAGGCAGAAAAAATCTTCAATGAAATAATAGACAAAGAGGACATTTACCAAATAAAGCTGCAAAAAATAGCGCGCGATGCGGCAAAATCCAAGATCGGAACTGTTCTTGAGCGAAAAAAATTCCTTTACTCGGTTTTGAATGATTCCAAGATAAAACAGTTATTAAAAGACGATAATTTTCCAAGTGCACAAAGAGAAGTAATTAGGATGCTTGGAGAG
>JAKAJY010000056.1 GCA_021824845.1 archaeon | reverse complement strand
GCAATGCGAGGATGCGGACGCGGATGCGACTTTTGTGATGTAAACAAGCGTTCCAAAAAAGACTTGCCAATTGAGCGACTACAGCACGAAGCAAAGATAAATCTCGATTATGGTTTTGATTCCATATGGCTGCACTCCGATGAGATGCTGCTTTATGGGTGCGATAACAAGGACTTTCAGCCAAACAGAGATGCCATTACTGAATTGTGGCTTAGCCTGAAATCAATGGGTGCAAACTTTGTTGGAACCACCCACATGACGTTCTCTGCAATTGCAGCAGACCCAGTTCTACTAAAACAAATGTCAGAGATTAATGAGATGCACACAAACGGCAGATGGCTTGCAACAAACTTGGGAATTGAAACGGTGGCACCAAGAATGGTCAAAAAGCACCTAGGTGTCAAGACCAAGCCATTCTCAACTGACGAGTGGGGATGGGTGGTACGAGAAGGTGCCAGAATCATGAATGAGAATCACTGGTTCCCAGCAGCCACACTAATCATCGGCTGGCCTGATGAGACGCCAGACGAAACTCAGTACACCATTGATTTAATCGAGGATTTCAGAAAGACTAACTTTAGGGGATTGGTTGCGCCATTACTGTATCAAGACTTTTCAGAAAAGAACTCGATGCACTTTGGAAACCTCAATGAGGCTCAATTCACCCTGTTTTGGAGATGCTGGGAGAATAACATGCGAGTCATAAATGACATCGTACCGATTATTCTGCGAAATAAGACTTATGGTCCTCCAATGAAGATATTCATGTATGGTCTGATCAAGGCAGGAACTTGGGCAATCATGAGATACCTAAGAGGACTCTGCAAGGATCTATTCAATGGTAAGCTTCCAGAAGACATAGTGGATAGATATACAAGAAGCAGATCAGTCGCTGCCCCTACATATACAAGATAAAAAAATCAGCCTAGTTTTTGGATTGCTTCGTCAGCAATTGTGTTTCTTTTTGGTGAAATCACAATAAAGTATGTCTTGTCTGCTCTCTCTATTGCCGCAACCTTCCTGTAAGAGTTTGCGTTGATGTCAAATTCCAAAATTCTGCCATCTAGTGTTGCCTTGGTGTATATCATCAAGTAAACATCGCCGCCATTGTGAGTCAACGGGATGAATGCAAAAACGTATCCTTTGTAGTAGTTGATTGGCATTGTGTTTTTCATTGGCGGCATTACAGCTGCCATGTAAGAAAAGATGTCTTGAATTGATGAAAACTCTTCGTATTCTACGTGCATAAAGGTGGTTTGATAAAAGAGGATATAATCTTAAAGGCGTCTTTTTTGGATTAGACCTTTAACTTTGGCTATTACTATGGCTGGCACTACAAAGTACATTCCAATGTTTAGTAGAATGACTCCGATTCCATAGCCCAGCATCTCTTGCTCAGAGTTGATATCAACATAGTTGAGTATCGACAGTGTTGATAGCATTGGGGTGATTGCTGTCTTTACTACTTCTTTGAATAGTGGACTTTGTCTTTCCAAGTCCGCTACTGTTGGACTGAATGCATAGTAGAAGTCGTTGAATCCGGCCATGAATGTTGTACCTGTGCCAGTGCTGAATAGTACGTTGTCTCTTACCTCTCTGAGTAGCTGGACTTGTGGTGCAAGTTCAGTTCCAAATGCCGCAGTTGCAATTGCACATTGTCCCGGCCCAGTTGTGGGTTTTTGATCTGGTACACATATTCCATTTTCAGCATGAGTTCCTGCGCCACATTGTGGTGGAGGTGGGGTTGTGTCTTCTGGTTCAACATCAACACAGATGTTGTTGACTAACTTTTGTCCTGGCGGGCAATTATCAACAACTGGTGGCGCTACAATACATGACTTTGATACTGGATCATAAACGGTACCTGTTCCACAAGACGGTGTTGGTGTCTCAATATCTTCTGGATTGGTACATTGTCCATTTACTATAATTTGTCCTGAAGCACATTGTGGTGGTGGTGGAACTACATCTGGCGTTAATTCTCCCGTTCCTCCATTATAGAAGAACGTAGTCTCTGCCTTTTGTGGACCATAGTTTACTAGAATTTTGTAATCGCCTCCCTTAATCCAACGGTCGCCGGCTACGATAAAGGTGCTCTCAAAAGAGCCATCCAATTGTGGCTTTACTTGATCAATGGAAACAATGTTTCCATTACTACCATTAACTACAGGTCCCAAGACCCTAACTGTAACATCAATCATATTATTGATGTCTGGATTTTTGATGAAACCACTAAATGTTACAATATCACCCTCATCATACAACGGCAAATTTGTTGTTATAGATAATGGAGGTATCTGACTTGGATCAGTTTGTGCAAATACCATTGATAGCGATGATGTGAATAATACAAGTGACAAAAATACTGCTACGAGTCTCCCAGCTCCTCTCATGTCTAGGCTGATACAAGAATTCAGGGTATTTATGTATTCTATGAAAGAAAAGTTGACTCGAATATGCTCGAGTTGAACCTTTTTTGACCTCATTTTACCATACCGGTTTTTTGCAAAATTATTTTTTATTTACCATGAATGTTACTTTGCCAACATTATACTTTTGATATTGTATGTCAACAGAGTACTGGCCTGTTGGAGAGTTTGGTTTTAATGATATTATAGTCTTGTAGCTGCCCTGCTTTGTTGCAAATGCATACAGAATGGATGATTTGCCATCCGGTGTTTGCAGTGTGAACTTGATCTTGGTTCCAGGCTTGTAGTTTTGTACCTTACCACTAAGTACCACATCCTTTGTCTTTCCAAGAGAGGGCAAGGTGTAGGATTTGGCATCTAGTTTTGCAGTACTTGGCGTGGCAAGCTTTTGTTTTGATTGGGTTTTGCTAAGACTAAACGTGTTTGATTGTCCAGAGGAATCCCTAAAGTCATTATATTTTAGATCCACTATGCCGCCTGCTGGCGATATGAGTTTGGTTCCATCCTTATTACAAATTTTTGATGGCATCTTGAACGTGCCCTCGAATCGGCCTGTGTTTGGACCTGTCTCAATTAGCGAGAATCCACTTGCGGCAAGGCCTCCGGTTTCCACACCTCCAATGGTACATCGCTTGAATCGAATGTCCTTGATTAACACCTCTAGCAGAATACCTCCGCTTGAGCTGCCAACAGTATCCACATTTGTGGAGGCAGGGTTATCAATCACAGAGTAGATTTCAATTGTATCGTGCTTGAGATTGAGGTCAGGATCATCCAGTATTATGGTGACTGGATGGCCAAATCTGAATACATTTGATGCAGTTGACACAAGGCCAGAATGGGTTCGAACATCACTCTTTGATGAGACACCGGTTGTCAGTCCAGTTTGTGCAACATCGGAATATGCAATGTTGATTCCTTTTTCATCAATTAGTCTTTGGTTTACAAAGAATTTCACATCGTCGTCAATTGGTCGCAATGTCTTGATAATATTTGCATCAAACTGGTTTAGCTGGTTTGCGATTGTGTATTCCATTGTACCAACGAATGTTGCAGAGTTTTGTGAAGTTTCTTTCAGTTCAAATCGATAAATTCCATTTGCAATATCGTTATTGTTTTTCTTGCCAAACGAAAACAAATCAAATACAATTGGCTGTGTGTCTGTTTCACTTGAGACAGTAATTCCTTGTCCTAAATTGTTATCTGATGAGTCAAAATCAATCACAACAAAAACTTGGCCGATTTTTGATGCAAGCGTAGTGACAGCGGAATCATTAATTTGTGTGAAACCTTGTGAAGATATTCCAATGTCAGTAAGGTGTACTGTGGAGGAATCAGATGAAAAATACAAAGAGATGTGGGCATCAGTGAATACGGCAGCACGTTGGTTTTCAAGAGATCTGAGATCATAGTTAATCCAGTTTGTTCCAGAGTCACCAGCATTTGTGACAATCAGTCGGTTTTTCAGATCTGTGGCAGTTATTCCCAGATTTAGTGAGATTTTTTCATAAGCCTGATTTGTAATTGCGGGTGAGCTTGGATTGAGTATCAGCCTATCAGAGTTTGTATCAGGTACAGACGAGGTAACGACAGCGCCTGTGCCTATTGCTGCAACAGATGAGATATAGAACTGCACAGATCCAGCCTTCTCCAAAGTTGCCGGATTGCCTATTGTCAAGGTAGGAATCAGCGCCTTACTTTTAAAGACATCAAGATCGTCTTCATCACCAGAGTTGAGGTTCTGATCAGAATCCTTTATTGTGATGGGAATTTTTTGCCCAGAAACCGGCTGGTTTGTACCTAGTGTGATGCTTGCATCGCTCAAACCAGATACTATTGAGGTAGATTTTTTGTCATATTCTATTATGGCCGATTGTCCTCTTGGAGCACTAGATGAAACCTTGATGTTGGATACATCAGAAAAGTCAAAGTTCTCAAATACACCAGAGTTTGTCTGCGATTCTAAGAATGTCACTATTTGGTTATACGTAGTGCTACCATCGCTTGCAGTGGCGGATTGTAATCCGTTTGCTTGCAACTGAACAACAGAGCCAAGACTCATGGTTATTTTTCCGTTACTGTCAAATCCAAGAGCAGTCATTTTTTGTATAAGATTTGTGAGTCCTGCTCCACCGTTTGCAGAATTTACACCATTATCGGTAAATGCCCCATAGAATGTGGATTGTGGTGAACCTACGCTAAATGTCCAAGAATCCCGTGATGTCGGATCTTGGTTTAATTGCATGTCTTTGATAGTAACAAACACTTGGGAGTTTGTTGGGTATTCTGCTCTGTCAAGCGATAGCGTAATGTTTGGGATGTCATCATAGCTTAGTACTACTTGTTGTGTTCCTCCAATACCACTATACTGTACAGTCACATCATTGCCAAAAGAATATAGCTGAATTAGTGGCCACGCGTTTACATTTAGGCCTATCTGGCCTGTTTGGATTGCGGAGTTTTGATTGATTGATCTTGGAGTACGCACTACATTATTGATTATCGAGCCGGTTGGGGTTCCAGTACACGTACTTAAGGCAGAATTTCCGTTTGTTGCACCAACCAAACCGGTTGAACGTGGAACTGCGATACCACCAGACTCTACAAATGAAGGTCCAAGTGAGACGGTGTCCCGACTACAAAAAACCCCAAAATCCAGACCTACTCCTGAAACACCAGTCTCAAATGCGATTTGGTCTGCGGCCTTTGCCTTGTCCAAATTCGCAAAGTAACCATACCAGCTACCATCAGAACCTTGAACCATTCTGAGGGTACTCCCGTTAATTGTAACGTTCGGCTCACCTTCTGAAACATCCACATCATTCAGGGCAGGTTCACGCACTACAACTTCTACTACCATCGAGCCTGCAAAATGATTGTTATAGTACAGATTCTCTGCAGATACGTACAGGTTTGGGTTGGCAGCATATGCCGATCCCAGCAATGGAACTAGTAGGAATCCTAGCGCCCCAAGTAATGCCAGCTTGTTCAATTTGTCTCGATTTTGAGCTCATCCAAGATAACGTTTCCGTATGATTTATTCGTAAACCAAGCAATCAGTTATCATTGGAAAATGTATTGCTGAAAAGAACAGGGGCGCTAAAACTATCGCTTGCAGCAATCCTGTCGGCATTTGTAGTGGAGCTGGTCTTTGGAGTATTATCGAATAGTCTCGCACTACTGACTGATAGCATTCATGCGTTGTTGGATAGTGTCGTGACATTGGTTTTGTTATTGGCCGCAAGGTTTGCGATCAAGCCACCAGACGCAGAGCACACCTACGGTCACGGTAAGGTAGAGTCTCTAGGTGGACTGATTGGCGGAATTGCCATTTTTCTTATTGCCTGTTTTTTTATTTTTGAGGCAATCATCAAGATTCAAAGCCCAACACATCCTGGAGTGATTGGGCCATTGGCACTGATTGGTGCTGCATATACAATATGCGTTGATGTGTTTAGGATAATTTTGTTGAGGCGTGCAATATCAAAGATTGGCGGAACCACGCTAAAGGCGGACTTTTATCATGCGTTTTTGGACTTGGGTTCTACACTGGTCGTAATAGCAGGGATAGCATTGATCACGTTTGGTTTTGAGCATGGTGACTTTTTTGCAGCCCTGATTCTTGGTGCATTGCTTTGTGTACTTAGTGTCAAGCTAGTATATCGAACCGCCCAAGAGCTCACAGATGTAATATCACCAGAACTTGTAAACAAGGTTCAAAATATTGCATTATCAACGGAGGGAGTAGTTGAGACCGGTCCGATTCTTATGAGAAGATCGGGTGACTCGATATTTGCGGATGTAACCGTATCTCTACGGGCAGATGTCAGCTTTGATAGGGCGCACGAGATATCGAGTGCGGTTGAGAAAAATATCAAAGACCACATTACCAACTCGGAGATTACGGTCCACTTTGAGCCTAGCTGGAAAAACGTCCCAAACGAATCCAAGATTTACGATATTGCATCCAACGTTGCAGGCGTCAAGGGCATACACAATGTTAGCCAGCACACCTCAAATGACATGGCTTTTGTGAGCCTGCACGCAATGGTGGACAGACAGATGAGCCTTGATGATGCACACCGCATCTCAGAGATAATTGAGGAAAAGATTCGCCATGCCCTGCCGGAAATTCAGCACATTACCATACATTTGGAGCCCCACATTGCAATACCAAAGAACCTCAAGCTACAGGGCACAAACGATGAGAAGATAATTCAGCTTCTAAAACAACATTCCGAGGTAAAAAAAATTGGCACCATAGTTACTCTGAACTTTGATGAGTTGGTAAAGATCGACATTGATTGTTCTTTTGATAAAAATCTCTCAATAGAGCAGGTCCACGATCTTACATCTCAAATAGAGCAAGACATTAGGAATAATTTCAAGAATTCAGTGATAACAATACATCCAGAGCCATTCTAAACCAGAATGCTGGTTAGATACATTATGATCATGCCGACTGTAATTCCTGCCGCAGTTGGCGCTGATAGTAACCCTTGCTCGTCTTGTCTTATCCACTTTAGTATTGCAACTACTACCTGAAATATTGCGCCTGCCCCAACTGAGAGAAAAATTATTGCCATAATTGGCGAGTACTGAAATCCGCCAACCCATGCGCCCAAAATTGCTGGAGCTCCCGCGATAAAGCCCATCAGTGTTAGTTTTTTTATCATTGGCTTTTGGCGAGCCATTGGGGCAGCTATTGCCAGGCCTTCCGTGGTGTTGTGTATGGTAAATCCAATTATCAAAAATGTGCTCAATGCTATTTCGCCAAGGCCAATTGCCGCACCTATTGCCAATCCTTCTCCCAGATTGTGTAGGCCTATTCCAATTGCAACCATCAAGGCAATTGCAACCGACTTGGATGCGGATGATGTGCGGCTTACTAGTTTTTCCGCAGTATAGTATAGCCCAACAAAGGATCCCACCACCACAGTTGCAATTAGGAGTTGTCCGTTGAATGCACCAGAGAGTCGTTCCGAGGAGATCTCA
>JAKAJY010000151.1 GCA_021824845.1 archaeon | reverse complement strand
CCACCAGCTGCACCAACACCGGTCGCACCAAAATGTGGAACCGGAACAATATTTGATGAAGCATCACAGACATGCATTGTAGCACCAGCTGTGGAGCCGGAACCGGAGCCAGTAGCGGAACCTGTTGCAGAGCCAGAAGAGACTACGGGTCCAAAAAAGACACACATTCCAGGATTCCCAGACCCTACCAAGGATCCACAATCATACATTGACAGATACAACAACGAGCCAGCATACAAGGAATGGTTTGATAAAAACTTCCCAGACGATACCATCTATGATATTGTGGGAGTGGATGCACCAACACCGGCAAGTGCTTGCGGCCCAGGAACTCATGCAGAAAACGGCGTCTGCGTCTTAGACAAAAAGGAAGGAATCGGCCAGTGTGCAATTGCAACCGCGGCATTTGGGACAGAGCTTGCACCACAAGTACAGATGCTAAGGGAAGTTCGAGACAATGTTCTGTTTAGTACTGGCTCAGGCACCACATTCATGACATCATTCAATGACTTTTACTATGCCTTCAGTCCTGCAGTGGCAGACCTAGAACGACAAAGTCCGCTATTCAAGGAAATAATCAGAACCACCATAACCCCAATACTATCCACCCTATCAATTCTGAATTATGTTGATATTAATTCTGAGCAAGAGATGTTGGGATATGGCATTGGGATCATTCTAATGAATGTTGGAATGTATTTTGTCGCACCAGCCATCATAATACTAAAACTACGAAAATACGTAAAGTTCTAAGCGGTGTTTGGCTCTAGTGCCTTTCTCTTTATGGCACTGATTGCAGTGATTCCGATTCCCAGTGCAAAAAACGCCAAGTAGGGTGTAGCGTTTCCAGAAAATTCCGAGATCAATCCAGCGGCGATTGGCCCAATTGACCAGCCCATGCCAAATGTTGTCTCGTATGCACCAATTGTGATTCCAACATTCTCCTTTGGAGTCTTGCGTAGTATTATTTCCAGTGTTAGTGGGAATATTATGGAAAACCCAAATCCCATTAACAGCATTGCCAGGGAAAACTCCAAGATGCTATCTGATAGAAAAGAAATGGCAAGGCCTGCAGCTATGGTGCTTGTAGATGATACCAAAGTCATTGCGGTGTGGCGCGCAAGCCTGTCCGTTAATGCCAGAGTCACAACACGGGATGCACCAAAGACAAAAAACAAGATCTCAATATCTGTTGCCGACATGGACCGATCATTCAAAAATGCAGGATATATGGTCAGAATCATCCCAAACGAGGATGCACAATAAATCAGAATCATGATGACAACCGGAAATTTTACCACCTGCTTTATTGCGGAAAATGAAAATGTTGTATGGTTGGTTTGTGTTTGTTTTTTTGTCAGCTGTAATGCAAAAATTATCGAAGATGCCATAACAAAGGTTGCAATCTGGAATAACATTCTATATGATACATCCAGTCCATCAAGCAAAAAGGTGCCAATCAATGGCCCAATCATAAAGCCTGCAACAAAAAATCCCGTAAACCGAGAGATGTTCTTGACCCGAGCGCTTGACTCACTCGCATTAGATATGATGGCCTCAGCTGGGGGCCAAAAAAACGCATGCGCAATTCCGGTTACTGCTCGCAATGCCATTACTTCGGGAACGGTCCTTGCTAGGGACAACAAAAACACTGATGCCGTGTTTATCACAACCCCGATGCATAATAGCCTACCATTGTTGAATCGATGAACCAGCATTCCGACAAAAACCGGGATGAACATGTACGGGATGAAATTGGCAAGGCCAATCAGTCCCAACTCCGCATATGATGCTCCTATCTCGTTTTTGGCAAAAATTGGAACAATTGGATTGTGTATTCCATATGATATTCCAATTAATAGTCCTGTTACATTCAGGATCAGTAACGTCCTATTCATTTGTAAGCTGCAACCATTATTGCGCCACCCATCAGGTCCTGCTCAAACTCTACTCGAGAGAATTTTTCCAAAATCAACCCCTCCAGCTTTTTGTTCTGCGGCCAGCGCTTGTATGTGCCGTACAGGGTGCCGAACTTTAATCCTAATTTTCCACCAACCGCAAATGCAATTATTGGCAGCATCACTCTAAGGTAAAGCGATACGCCAGCCCTTGACACTGGATTGTCAGGCTTGCCCAAATCCACAATAACAAATCGTCCGCCTTTTTTTAGCACCCGATGAATTTCAGAAATTGCAATTCTCAGATTTATGGCATCGCGCAACGAATATCCGCACAACACCGCATCAAACTGTTCCTCCTTGAATGGGATGTGCTCAAAGACCCCACATGACATGTCTGGTGTTCTGGCAAAATACGTGCTGGTGTTCTTTAGCATCGGAACCAGCGGATCATAAAGCGTAATGGTGAGATTCCCATTGCAGATTTTTTCTGCAGTCTTTGACATGTTTCCAAAACCCGAGCCTGCATCTAAAATGTGGTTTCCAGGTTGCACCCGATTGGTGATCCCTCTGATTCTGTGCTCTTTGTCTTTTCCTAGTGAAATGTACGAGTTTACCTTATCATATATGGGAATGATTTGCCGCAGTACCTCAATTACTTCGCCCCAATAGCTACCAAGACCCATTGGTTTTGATTATCCTATTGACATAATTTGTAGTAACTAGTGACTAGCTTGGCTTTGGAAACTTTTCTTTGGCTGCTTTAGAGTATTTTTCCAAGTCTGCATCGTTTACTTTTTGCAGGGTTCTGTTGTCTTTGGTGATTCTGGACATTTTGATGCTTTTTTCCTCTTTTGTTTCGCTTTTGAGCTCAATTGCGGCAATTGCCAGAGCGGATGCATCGTCCAATGACATGTCGTCTTTGTAGTTTTTCTCCAAAAACGAGTTCACATCGTCGGCTCCTGCACCAATTGCCACTGCTGAATAAGACACGAATGTTCCTGAAGGATCAGTCACATAGATCAGGTTGCCTCTTTGGTCAACGCCTGAAATTATCAATGCTACTCCAAATGGTCGTACACCAGAATACTGGGTATATTGGTGGCATCTGTCCGCCAGATGTTTTGCTACTGTTTCAACCTCTACTTCCTCATCATAGATTAGCTTGTGACTCTGGGAAAATGTCCTTGCATCATCAACTTGGACTCGTGCATCTGGGATGTAACCGGCTGCAGCAATTCCAATATGATCATCGACTTGGAATATTTTTTGTGTGATGCCTGAAACTTGGAGTTTGCGTGGAATCTCTTCTACTGCCATTACTACTCCATCCTTGCTTTTTACACCGACTGCCAGTGTTCCGCGTTTTACCGTCTCTATGGCGTACTCTACTTGGTATATTCTTCCATCCGGAGAATACATTGTAGGCGTCATGTCGTATCCGCGTGCTGGCATCATAATGATCAAAACTGTTCTAGTTGTCAATTTAAGCGTTAGTTGGGGTATTCAGCCTCGAATTCTGGTGCAATATGGAGGAGATTTGGAAATAGTGTTTTAAGCAAAAATCTGATCCATAAATCCAATGAGCCTAGAAAAACTACAAGAGATCAAAGAGATGGTAGAAAAAAAATCCGGATCTGCGCGCACACCGGATCGTGACGCAAAACTATTGCTCCTTTACGTCTTTACCGGGACCAGAGGTGGATTTACCAGATTGCAGATAATCGACTTGCTATCCGAGACCCCGATGAACAAAAACCAGCTTGCCCAAATAATGAATCTGGACTATAAGGCAATCCAGCATCATCTCAATGCACTGGAAAAAAACAACCTAGTCACAAAGCTGGGCGAAAAATACGGCGCAACATTCCATCTATCAAACTATTTGGAGGCAAACATTCTGGCTTTGCATGTTGTGATAGAAAAGCTCGAACGACAGATGAGTCGCAAAATCGTATATCTCTAAATCTTGATGGCGATTCCCGCTAGGTTGTCTTTTTTGAATAATCCGATTATTTTTGCCCTAAAGCCGTACTTTTTGTAGCGCAGCTTTATGATATTTTGCATCTCTGATTCGGTTGCAATTCTTGCCAATCCCTCAACCCACTCACCTTTAGAATCGCCCCTAATTCCACAAGGCATTATCTTGATGGCGGGATTGTTCCTGATTCGTTTTATTTTGCCTGTGTTTTGTGAGGTCAGCACAAAAATCTGCTCATCTGATATTACAAACCAAACAGGAGTTCTAACTGCTTGTCCGCTTTTTTTGTAGGTCTCCAAATTGATGTACTTGTGGCCTGATAATGTGGCAAGCTTGTCTGAGCTCATCATACTCTGATGTGGAGATCTGATATTTTAGGATAAGATTCTCAACAGACTTAAATAGAATTTGCCTTCACCAGATCTCGATCAAATTGGTTCAGGCAGATCCATTCAAGAATGCACTAAAACAACTTGATGATGCATGTTCAATTCTAAAAATTGACAAAGGCACCAGAGACTATTTGGCAGAACCAAACAAGGTCTTGCGAGTAAAGCTACCAATAAAGATGGACAACGGAAAGATCCGAGTCTTTACTGGATTTAGGAGTCAGCACAACAACGACCGCGGCCCATACAAGGGAGGGATCAGATACTTTGATCCAGAAGGCGGCGTTGACTACATGGAAAAGGAAGTCAAGGCGCTATCGTCTTGGATGACTTGGAAGTGTGCAGTAGTTGATGTCCCGCTTGGCGGAGGAAAAGGCGGAATCTTCGTCAATCCAAAAAAAGAGAAGCTGAGCGCAAACGAGCTTGAAAGACTGACTAGGCGATTCGCATACGCGATTTCCGAAATCATTGGTCCAAAAAAAGATATTCCGGCACCTGATGTGTACACAACAGGCGTAGAAATGTCACAAATCATGGACGTCTATAGCAAGATGTCTGGTAATGAAAACGAACCAGGTGTAATCACAGGAAAGCCAATCTCATTGGGAGGCTCTCTTGCAAGAAACGTAGCAACCGGTCTTGGATGCGCATATTGTGTCCGCGAAGCTGCAAAGACAATCGGCCTCAGACTAAAGGGAGCAAAGGTTGTCATTCAGGGATATGGTAATGCAGGAACATTTGCTGCAGAGTACCTAGAGAAAATGGGTGCAAAAATAATTGCAGTAAGTGATACCAAGGGCTCTATCATAAATCCAAATGGACTAGACTCCAAAAAAGTACTAGAGTTCAAAAACAAGACAGGCTCCGTCGTTGGTTATCCTGGAAGCAAAAAGATCTCAACAGAACAACTGCTAACAACAAAATGTGATGTGCTGGTTCCAGCAGCGCTGGAAAACCAGATCAATGCCGCCATTGCAAAGAAACTACAATGTAAAATAATTGCAGAGGCAGCAAACGGCCCAACAATGCCAGAAGCAGATCCGATCATTTATAGCAAAAAAATACTGGTAATTCCAGACATTTTGGCAAACTCTGGCGGTGTTTGTATTTCATATTTGGAATGGGTACAAAACAACATGGGCTACTACTGGTCATTTGATGAAGTAGCATCAAAGATGGAAAGCCACATCACACGAGGATTCAGAGACACATTGGCTTTATCCAAAAAGCACAAAATCGACATGAGACGCGCAGCAATGGTTCTGGCAGTAGGAAGAGTTGTTGAAGCATTCAAAGCAAAAGGCCTTTGGCCATAAAATCCTCATTTTTCATTTTATAATACTAAAATTATGCCTAGATTTGGGTTGATCCATGGCAAACAAGCACACCGTAATAGTCATCGTATCAATAGCAATAATTGCCGGCCCACTGGGTTACTCATCACTCAATGTGATATCTGCTAGAAGTCTAGAGTTTGGCTGGCCTGGACAGTCCTTTGACTTTCTTGCGGCACTAACTGGTAAAACAATCAATGTGTGTAATAATTCTGATCTTCCAGCAACATTTTCACAATATTCGTTTACAATGATTTATGATGGAGATGATCTTGGCACATACAGCACCGGCTCTGGCGGACTAAATCCGCGCAGCGATGGAATTGTGTTTGGAAAGTTTGAGTCAAAAGATAATAGGATGTCTACATTGTTTTTCTCATTTTTGGATACTGAAATGGGTGGAACCGATGTCACTCGAATAAACAAGGACAAAATGACCGTAATAACAAAGATAGACACCACGATACTTGGCGTAGTACCATTCTCCATAACGGAAAAATATTCCGGCCAGGAATTTTTGGATCTAATAAACAAAAAGCCAAGCTGTGATGTATGATGAAAAATGTTCTGGTAATTCAAAACGCAAGACTAGAGGGACCTGGAACCATTGGAGAACTGTTGCAATCAGATGGATTTTCCATACAAACAATACTTGCAAAAAAAGAAAAAATTCCACCACTAGATCATACTATGATATTGGTGCTTGGCGCCCCAGAGAGTGCAAACGATGATCTCCAATATCTCAAAGATGAGATGGCGCTAATCAAAGAGGCAGTGCAAAAAAACATTCCAACACTTGGAATATGTCTTGGCTCACAACTAATGGCAAAGGCGCTTGGCGCAAAGGTCTATCCGGGACCAAAAAAGGAAATCGGCTTTTATCATGATGTCACACATGATGAAAAATCGAGCCTGTTTTTTGGAATAAAATCGCCTTTCACTGTATTTCACTGGCATGGAGATACATTTGATATTCCCCCTGGCGCACAGCGACTAGCTCATTCCGAATCATACAACCAGGCGTTTCGGTATGGGAGTGCAGTTGGCTTGCAGTTCCATCTTGAGGTAAACTCTGATATCGTACAGTCTTGGCTTGATCACACACATGAGGATCTGCCACAATACATCTCACCTAGTAAGATCCGATCAGAACTTGATCTACACATCGATATGGTTCAATCAAACATGAAAGCATTTTACAAAAACCTCAAGTTGGAATTTGGTCTCTGACACAAATTTAATATATTGAACGAGGATGTGTCCGATCACCTAATGAACACACAGAAAATTTTCGATGAAACAATGAAAACAGATCACAAGGTTATCACTGAAGATGTCTCTAAATCAATCCTAAAATCGTATGGAGTAAAGGTTCCACCATATGCACTGGCAAAGACTGCAGCAGAGGCAGTCAAGGCATCAAAGAAAATAGGCTTTCCACTAGTAATGAAGATAGTATCACCGCAAATCCTGCACAAAACAGATGCAGGAGGAGTCAAAGTCGGCGTTGCAAACGCAAAAGAAGTCAAGACAGTCTTTAATCAAATTCTAAAAAATGTGAAAAAATACGACAAG
This sequence comes from archaeon, assembly GCA_021824845.1. Taxonomy (GTDB): domain Archaea; phylum Thermoproteota; class Nitrososphaeria; order Nitrososphaerales; family Nitrosopumilaceae; genus Nitrosotenuis. The sequence goes on along the minus strand of JAKAJY010000151.1, from coordinate 326 downwards.
AAAGCCGAGATCAAAGGCGTTCTCTTGGAGAAGATGGTTCCAAAGGGAGTCGAGATGATTGTTGGATTGCAAGTCGACCCGCAATTTGGCCCAGTTATAATGGCCGGCCTTGGCGGGGTGATGACTGAGGTTTTCAAGGATGTTGCATGGAGAATGCTTCCAATTACTCTGTCTGATGCAAAATCCATGATTGAGGAATTAAAATCATCAAAACTATTCAAGGGCTTTAGAGGCTCAGCACCAATTGACCTTAACATGTTGGCCCAAGCACTAGTCCAGATTGGAAAAATAGGCGTAGACAATGCATCATATGTCAACAGCATTGA
>JAKAJY010000186.1 GCA_021824845.1 archaeon | reverse complement strand
CTTGGTAGTGTCTTTCCCACCGCCTTGGCCAAATCTTGCATCACCTCCACCGGATCCTCCAAGCTTTGATGATATCTCTCTGACCAGATCCCCCGCCTTGAATTTTGCCTGCTCTCCTGCAAACACGATTATCCTAATTCCGGAATCTTTGAGAATCAATGCACAATAGATCAGTGTAGGGGTTTGTTTTATTGCCTCATCGCCTACTGCAATGTGGAATTCTTCATCTAACTCTTCATCAACAGTGTGGTAGAATTTCACTGGACCAAAACTCTGTGCTGCTTCTATTGCCTGTTTTGCAGATGTGGTATTGGTTCGCTTGATTAGTTGTTTTAGTTTTTTCTTTGTATATTCGGAGTCCGTCATTGCATGTTCAAATGACTTTACTAATTTTTCGCGATTGGAGCCGAGTGATTTTATTATTGACATTACATCACCTTCTTGTTTTTGTACAAAGTCAATTGCAGCTTGGCCTGAAACGAACTCTAGTCGTATCACACCATCCTGGATTCTCTCCGATTTTGTAATTTTGATGAGACCAAGCTCACCAGTTCTTTTGACATGGGTTCCACCACAAGCCTCAACATCAAAATCCTCAATTTTGACTATTCTGACCGACTTTACAGGCACGACTCCGCCTTGGTAAATCCTAAACCCAAATGTCTGCTCTGCCTGACCTCGCTCATACTCCTGAATTGTAACTGGAAGGTTTTTCTGAATCACATCATTTGCAAAACTCTCAATTTTTCTAACCTCTTCATCAGATAGGCAGGAATGGTGTGTGATGTCCAGTCTACCATAGTCTTTTTCCTTGAATGCAGAATGCTGCCAAACCCAAGAGCCCAAAACATTTCTTGCAGATGAGTTAACTACATGTGTGCTGGTGTGATGCTTTGTTATGTTTGCACGTCTATTCACTTCTATCTCACAGGATACAGTGTCTCCTTCTTTTGGTGAGGTGCCTTTGATCTCATGTAATACGACATTGCCGTGCTTTGTAACATCAATGACGTCTTGTCCATTTATCTTTCCATGGTCTGGTTCTTGCCCGCCGCCTCTTGCATAAAATGAGGTCCTATCCAATATGACAAATCTATTTTTGATTACCTTGAGTACCTTGGCATCAAACTTTACCGGATCATCTTTGTAAAATAGCAGGTCTGTCTCTGGGATTCCTGCCAGATCAAACTCCTCTATTGCCTTTTTTTTCTCTGATTGGTGCAGATCCGATAGCTTGCTGTAAAAGCTATCTGGAATCTCTGATATGACCTCATATTCTTTTAGATAATCTGGCGTTACGCCGTCTGATTCATATAGTCGAATCATGTCGTCTACGTTTAGCGTCTTTTTTTGTGACTTGAGGTTTTGAGCAATTTTTTCCATTCTAGATCTTGATTCGTGGTACCTGCCGACCTCAATTCCAATTATTGTTTTGACTTCGGCACGATATTGTTCCAATTCCGGATATGTCTTTTTGAGATAGTCAATGTGAGAGTCAATCAGCTCATCTAGGTCCAATTTGAGCCCAAGTCTGTCAATTGTAGCCATGATTCTTCTTAGTATGATTCTGAGGTTGTAGCCGCCGCCAACATTGCTTGGCAGTGCTCCATCCGATATTGCAAAGATTAGTGTTCGAAGATGATCCGCAATCATGTATAGTCCTTCTAGTGGAGTGATCATCTCGGCAAGATCACTCTCTGATAGATGTGATGCCTTAATTGCGGCCTTTCTTACTTGGGACAAGTCCTGGAATTTTTCCAGATTCCTTGCAATTTCTGTAAAGTATTTTGTTAATTTGGTAGAATCTGTGTCTAGTCCTATTTTTTGGAACAGTTTCTGTGTGATTGGGCCAAAGCAGCAATCATACGCAGTCGGCGTTCCCATTGTAATCCATGCAAATCGCTCAAGACCCGCACCCATGTCGATTATTTTTTGGTCCAATGTGGTGTGGTTTCCAAGCTCACCCTGAAATTCCGTAAAGACTGCGTTTCCAAGCTCTAGCCCTCTGACGTAATATTCAAGCGAGGAGCCAAAAGAGCCTCCCCCCGCCCAGACGTCTTCCACAAATGTAATCTCGTTTTTGTCAATTCCAAATGATTCCGTTAATAGTCGGTAATCCAGATCAACACATTCATCCTTCCAGTAACCTTTGCTGTTTGGAATTGAATGCTGTCCAATCATGCAAAAGCTGGAAAAGTGTCTGCCCGTCACTCCGACATTTTCAATGTCTTTGAATCTGAGGCATGTCTGTGGTACAACCAAGGGGTTTGCAGGAAACTCGAACACTACTTTTGAGCCCATCACTCGCTGAAAGTCCACAATAGATGCAATTGTAAAGTATAGATCGTCTCGCCACCTGCACACCACCGGATATCTGCTAATTGAGGTGTGGCCATTTTTGACAAAAAACGACTCTACTTGTTTCCAGGCGTCTGTATAATCAAATCTCTTTGATGTTGGAGGGTTTCCAATGAACGAATAGGTATCATCTGCATGATCCGGACATGCAATTCTGTTAGAATCCAGTGTCCAAAAAAATCGCTTGCACGTAACACATGATTTTCTGGCAAAACCCTGCTCTTCGAATAATTTTATTTTATAATACCTGTCTGGCTCTGATGAAAATTTTGCAAGAATCTCATCCTTATTCATCTTGTGAAGACTCTGGCTGACTAATATTAAGAATTACCGTTTAGACTTCTGTTAAGATCTTGGAGGTTGATGTAAAGATCTTCTAGGTGTTAACTTTCAGAGGGTGAAGGTTAACATGCTTTTCTCTCTAAATGAACAAGAAAAACTCAGTATTTCTAACATTGTTTGTGTTGATAGCAGGATTCTCTATTTTTTCATTGATGATAGGGTTTTTTGTAAAAAATAATGCCTTGATGGGATTCAACAATTTTGATTTTATAATAATCGGTTATTTGGTTGGTATGTTAGGAATGATTTCTTTAATACTTCTAATTTCAAACAAAAATGATTGAAATTAGAAATTTCAAAGAAACTCGCTTTTATTTTAGTGGCAATGATATTGGCCATAATAGGTATCATTCCAACATATGTGGGTTTTACAAAACTGAATGAGGCACAGTCTGAAGAAGATAGAATTATTGAGAAGAACGAATTCACAAATGTACCTGAAATAAAGACCGTTTCAGGTAATAGTGCTTCTTTTTCAGCAGTGGTAGGAAATGAGCCTATATTCACATCTTATGCTTTCAAATTTACAACAGATGATGTGTTTGCGGTAGATAATCGAATTGAGTACAAGGTAGATCTACATGTGTCAAATCCAGACCTGATTAGAGATGTTGTATTGATTTTTGGGATTAGAGGGGAAGATTACACAGGGGTTGCCATTTCTAATGTGGATTCATTCGTTGAAACTCGTTCACGATTATTCGGAGACACCATAAAACTTTTGAGAGATGATGATAATCCTAATCTGTTTACAAGATCTGGAAATATTATATTTCCTCTAGAAGGAAATCTACGGTTGTATTTCATAACTATCGATAAAAATGGTGGTAGTGGTACACTTCCATTTGATGATCCAGTATTTACAATCAGCCCACCTTTAGCAAAACTACAAGCAGATACAAACCGTGCAACACTCGATCAGATCAACGAATTAAAAGAATCTACTAAATCACAAAATGTTTCTAATAAGCGGATAGAAGGATTGACATGGATCACAGTAGGTGCAATCCCAATTCTTGTATGTGCGGATATTCTCTTAAGGGTATACTTCGATTTAAAAAAAGATAGACTAGTTTTTCCTTAGATATTCACTTAAAATTACTCTGATTGTTTCTGGTACAGTTTCTAACAATCTTTCTTTACGTTCTTTCTCTAATGCCTTTTCCATTTCATCTGGTACTGACACCATGATCTTTTTCATTGCCATATACCATTAGATACCAATAAGTAATATTTAATAATGCCTATGTGTATATCTAATGGTAGATATTGGAATATGGTCATTAACCAACAGCAAACAACACAAAGACAAGTAAAAGCACTCTCAATAGTTGGACTCAATAACCAAATCAAACGAGTAAGCAAGACATCTTACAAGGTAAAATCACAAACTTCTGAAACTTGGTATGATGTGTCATTACCATACAAGACTGAAAAATGGATTTGTTCTTGTCCTGATCACACTTTCAGATTAGTAGAATGCAAACACATTCAAGCAGTAATCATATCAAAACAACTGCGTAATGTCATAGTAACAAACTCTGATCTAAAAGAGATTGAGAATCCAAGCAATGAGTTGATTTGCAGATGTGGTTCAATGAACGTAATCAAAGACGGAATAAGAAAAAACAAGTCTGGAACAATTCAACGATTCAAGTGCAAATCATGCAGTAAAGAATGGTCTGATAATCTGGGCTTTGTCAACAACAAGGTCAATTCAAGGGTGATTACTGTTGCTTTGGATTTGTATTTCAAAGGAATCTCACTCAGAAAAGTAAAGGAACACATCAAACTATTCTATGGAATTAGTGTTAGTCATGTTGCTATTCTAGGCTGGATTCACAAATTTGGTGAGGTCGTAGCACCATTTGTAGACCAATTCAAGCCAGAACTTTCAGGTGTGTATCATGTTGACGAAATGGCTATCCATGTACGAAAAGAGAAGATCGAAAAAGGCCATTATCAGTGGCTATGGAATATGATGGACAACACCACTAGATTTTGGATTACATCAAAGGTATCTCAGAGAAGAGAAATCGAAGATGCTGTAGCAGTATTCCAAGAGGCAAAATCAAAGACTCAAAGACCAATAGCAATAGTTCATGATGGCTTGCCAGCCTACGACAAGGCTTTCAAAAAGGAATACTATACCAATACAAACCCAAAAACAAGAAACGTAAGATCCGTCAGTGTCAGACATAACGGTTTGAACCAAAAGGTAGAACGCCTAAATGGGATTTTCAGAGATAGGGAACGAGTAATGCACGGAATGAATCACAGGGAATCATCACAGAAACTAATTGATGCCTATCGAGTTCATTACAACTTTGTAAGACAACATGATTCTATTGGGAAAACCCCAGCAGAAGAAGCAGGAATCAAATTGCAACTAGGAGAAAACAAGATTGAAAGTTTGATTAAACTTGCATCGTGTAAGAACTAAAGACTATTGATATTGTCTATAGAGATTATTTTTTGTTCGTGTGTTGTTTTTATTGTTATGTTGGCATTTTTGATATTCTCAGTAGGTATCCCCTCTCTTTTATTTAGCCCAAACATGAAATGCTGAGTATCACTACTATCTGGTGGAACAGAAGTTGCCAAATTACTACTAACTAAATTATGTGTTTTATCTCCAAGTTTAAATGATAAAATAGATTCGTAAACGGTGGTATTTTTCCCACCTTTATTGTGTATTCTTACTGTAATGTGAAAATTAGTAAAATTATGTGGTTCTGGCTCTCTGACATAGTAGGTTTGTTTCACTTCAAAATCGAGATTCGGTTTATCTTGTAATGTCTTGTAAATTACAATCCCAAGACTAGCTGAACCAGTAATAGCACCAATAACAGCAGTGATTTCAGTTATCAATAAATGGAAAAGTATTACTGAGTTCATTAACTTTCACCCTCCGAAACTTAACACGAAGAAAATTCAAGGTTCAACATCCAGATTCTTAACAGAAGTCCGTTTAGGATAAATTAAATACGCAAGTCTTTGAAATTTTCTTGTGTTCGGCAAAAAAAAGAAAGAATTGGTCGAGGGCAGCTATGTCTTTGCATCAAAGCCTGATGGACAATACCAAAACATCATCTTTGGAGTGGCAACCGGAATTGATGGTACCAAAATTGGTGTCAGCGGACTGATAGTAAATCCCGCCGGACTCAAAAACAAAGTATCTCAGGGAAAGGCAGGGCCTCGATCCGAAGAAATTCTAAAAAACCCGACACCGGAAAACTGTATTCTGGGATTTGTGTATCGAACAGAACACGACACCTTCAATGATACACTGGACCTAAACGAAAACAAGGTCATCCAAATCTCTGAGAAGGCACATGGCGTCTTGGATGGTTGGATTCGCGAATCCCTGCCGGAGCTTCTAAACAATGTTCTGTCATTGCCAGATGGTCCAGAACGCGATTCTGCAAAGCGACTGGTAAAGCAACGAATGGATACACTGTATGACAAGAACCTAAAGCAGAATCTTTACTCTGTATGCAGAAGCCTCAAAATCCTAAACTAGACGTAGTTTTATATTATCCCCAAAAAAAGTCACGATACAATGGAATATGTTTACGCTGCATTAATTTTGCACAAACTAAAGAAGGAAGTTAACGAATCTAACATTAGTAGTGTAATCAAAGCAGCAGGCGCAGAAGTAAGTGATGCTCAAGTAAAGGCACTAGTTTCTGCACTGGCTGATGTAAATATTGAAGAGGCAATCAAAGCAGCTCCAGTTGCAGTTGCAGCAGCTCCAGCAGCAGGCGGAGCAGCACCAGCAGCCGAAGCAAAGAAAGAAGAAGCTCCAGCAGGTAAAACTGAAGAAGCAGCAATGGAAGGCCTCGCTTCACTATTTGGTTAATCACTTCCAAAAATTTTCATTTTTACATTTATCTAGCACAACCTGCCATACGGTATAGTGGCAGATACACCGTTTCTGTTTCTGATCTATGTCTTTGACCTTTTTGGTACAATGGCATTTGCAGTCACTGGTGCATTCAAGGCAATAGAGCACAAGTCTGACATTGTCGGAATTTTGATTTTATCTATCATAACTGGCGTGGCAGGAGGAACCATACGAGATATTGTCATTGGAAGATTTCCGCCAAATTCCATTGTTGACCCATTATACGTAGGAATCAGTGTGGCGTCAGGCGTAGCATTGTTCTTTTTGTATCCACATCTGCAAAAGCACTGGAATTTGTTTTTGAAATTTGATGCAATAGGCCTTGGGGTGTTCTCAATCACTGGCGCTACATTTGCATACAACATCTTTGGCCTAAATTTTCTGGCAATTGCGTTTGCAGGAATCCTGAGTGCAGTTGGTGGTGGGATTCTGCGAGATGTCTTTGTAAATGAGGTGCCGTTCATTTTTGTCAAGGAACTATATGTTACCGCAAGCTTTGTTGGTGTGATTATTTTCTATGGATTGTTAGTTGCAGAGATTCCACTGTATGTGGCATCCATTGTTGGCATCCTAATTACTACAATATTGCGCTTAGTCGCAATGAAATACAATTGGAATCTGCCTAGGGCTCGAGAAAAATAATTTTTTACGCCGGTGTGTAGCCTTTTGCCTTTGAGGCAACAGACTGTGCTTGGGCGTTTGCCTTTTGCAATACTGCTTCTTTAGTGTCTTCTGTTAGGTAGCCGGCCTCTATTGCAACAGAGCGTGAGCCATGGGCTGCCTTTGATAGGATTTGCTTGATGTTGTCCTTTGTGACATATGCTGCCTCGATTGATAGTGATACTGCTTCTTGGTGTGCTTGTGCAAACAGTCCTCTGTATGCATCTACATCAATTACCATCTCGGATCTGCTGTATTGGATTCCCTCTTCCAGCGCTGCATCCAGTAGTACACCCGCCTCAACTGTCTTGATGTCTAGTTTTTGTAGTAGTGTTGCCAGCTTGTCTGGGATAACTCCGCCCTTTTTGACTGGAGT
>JAKAJY010000004.1 GCA_021824845.1 archaeon | reverse complement strand
TGTGCAGATACTTCCTTGACTTTGATTACATCTTGCTGTGCTGTGTTTGAGAGGTGTCTTGCTTTCTCTGAGACGCTTTTGATGTGAGATGCTATTTCATCTAATGTTCTCAATGATGACTCTATCACCATCTTTCCTTGGTTTACCTCATTTGAGCTGATCTCAATGTCTTCTACTACTACCTGGGCATCTTCCTGAATCTGCTTTAGCTTGGAATCGATTTCTTCTGATGACTTTGATGAGCTTTCTGCAAGACGTCTTACCTCGTCTGCCACTACTGCAAATCCACGGCCTGCCTCGCCTGCTCGTGCTGCCTCTATTGCGGCATTTAACGCCAAAAGATTTGTCTGATCAGCAATTTGTCTTATCACATCCAAAACTGCGGTGATCTCGCTTGTTTTTTGCGCCAATCCTCGTACCTTTTCCGCGGAATTATTCGTGACACGAATTATGTTATTCATTCTTTGTCCTGCCTCTTTTGCAGACTCTGATCCTTTTTCAGATAGAATGCCCACTCGATTCGTCTCCTCTACTGATTCCACGGCATCTCTGGATAACTCATTGATTGTTTTTGACAAGTCGTCTACAATTTGCTTTGATTTGTTTAGGCCTTGTGCTTGGGATTCGGAACCCCTTGCTATCTGATCTACTGTGGCTGAGATTTGTTGAATTGAAGAATTCATCTCTGTGCCAGAAGCAGCAATTTGTTGTGCACTTGCAAAAACTGACTGGGACGAGTTATTCACCTCAGATATTATATTTCTTAGATTGAAAACCATCTGCTTTTCTGCATTGAGCAGTTTTCCAATCTCATCATTTGATTTTGATTCTTGTACTGTAATGCTAAGATCGCCTTGGCTGATCTTTGTTGCAATCTCAGTTGCCCTAACAATTGGTTTTGTTATTCTACGGGATATGAAATATGCAAATACTCCAACACCGGCATTTACCGTTATTCCAAGAATTATGGCCTGAGTGAACATTTCTGATAGATGTGTCTTTAGATTAGCGTCACCAGAGTTCTGTACCATCTGACTTGTGATATTGAAATTGCCCAGCGATATGACCAAAACCGACACTATGGCAATTGCATTGAACAATAACTGTAATTTCCAATTAAGTGAGATACTTTTGCCTCTTAGCATGATGATTGAGGTTTGTCGGTTTGGATTATAGGAATCAGTGTGTTTGCTATGAACATATGATTTGCTTAGGTTTGTTCGGTAATTTCGTGCCTGAGTTAGTAATTATGACATAACCATGGTATTATTAGTACGGTACCATACCGTACCATATGATTACATGCGAATACTGCACAAAACAGTTCGTCGAATCCATGAATGGTTTGACGGAAAAAACCCTACATGAAATCCTCCATGGGCCAGAACTGGTCAATGAGTAGCGACTTCATTTTTCATCTTATTTTAGCTGCACCCTTTAGTATGAACAGCCCCTCCTAAGGTTAGTGTCTGCAAAAAAAACTACAAAATCATCGGAAAAACCACTCAGTATGAGCAAAAAAGACACTACAAACCTTGCAAAAAAAGTAGCGGCAGTCTCTGATTCTACAAAAATACTGTCAAAAGATATCAAATCCATGAGCAAGGTCTTTACGGATAATCAAAAAGTCCTCCTTTCAATGAAGGGGATGATTGACACTTTGATCAACACACTAGAGCAAATTCAAAAGCAATCAAAACAGCTAAACATCATAGAGGAAGACAACCAGAGGCTGTATGCAGGACTAAACCAAGTCCGGACTCAAGCAAGTCTGATCACAAATGTCAGCGAACAAGCATCTAGATTACAAGAGCAAGTAAACAAGATATCTCAAATCCAAAAAGAATCACCGGATCCACAATCGATAATGAAGGCAGTTGAAGAAAACCAAAACTCGATTCAAAACAACACTCACATGATAATCAAGATTGCACAACGAATAGACAACATCAAAGACGATCTTGGCAGCATTTCATCAAAGGCAGACAAGACCTCTGCAATAGAGTCGGAGCTAGAAAAAATAAAGGAAAAACTGCATGCAATATTTGAGAAATCGCAAAAATCCAGCCTAGAGTCAGAGATTCCGGCACTAAAATCCAGCCTAGAAAATCTCCAAAATGAGCTTGTGACAAACATGGCAAAGACCGATTCCATTACCCATTTGCGCGGAGAAATTGCAAAAATAGAGTCAGAGCTTGACTCACTAATACATAGAGCAGATGCTACTGCGTTTGTTGGCGAGGGGCTAAAATCCGTCCAAGAGGACTTTGGATCATTTAAGGACCATGTCCTTAACAAGACAAATACAATCGATCAAAAGATATCATCGATATCAGAATTATTAAAGCGAGCAGATGCGGCATCATCGGAATTCCACAAAAAAGCAGACTCGCTATTCCAAGACATGCAGCAGATCAAAAGTGTGACAAACAAGTCATCATCCAATGTTTCAAAGGAGGTGGTTGGATTGCTGAAGCTATCTGAATTCCAATCAACAATTAGAATTTTGGCGGAATCCAAGTATGGGGATCTCAAAAATATTGAGAAAATGGCAGAGCAGACCTCAGAAATTGTTAATCTGTTTGATAAAATCGCAATAGAATCACAGGAAAAGGTTTCCTTACCATCAGAAATTCGACAGTGGGCAATAAGCAAGATGCTTGATTGTGCAGACAAGTGGGAGATTCGCTTCTCTGATTTGTTCAATGTGTTGATTCACAATCTTGGCAAAGAACTGGTCAAAGAAAACATACGAATCCAGCAGGTACGCGACATATTTGGAATTCGTGGAGTAGATGAAATTAGAAAAGAACTCGGATTACCTGCATCAAGCTAATTTTAGAGCAGTCAGATACCCCAGGTCTAATTCTACACAAAATTCAGATTCGACCTAATCATCACTCTGCAAGCGAAATTGTAAAGTCATTCCTAATAATTCTTCATGATGCTATGCTAGGTAGTAATTATTCACAAATTGGTAATACAAGTCGACCTTTCCCATTAAAAAAAATTTTAGGGATTTTAGCACATGAATTCCCAGATTCTTGAAAAAGTAGAAAAATCAGGAGTCTGCGGAATAAAAAAAGCAGAACTAAAGAAGCTTTTTGGCACGGACTGCGAGGCCTCACTGGATGAGCTTACCAAAGAAGACAAGGTCATAGTGGATAACAAGGGCGTGGCCCATTATGTGTGGAGCAAGGACAATTATCTATCACATGTATCACAAAACGATCCAAAATTCAAGATTCTATCCAGATTAGTAACAAATCTGGAAAACAAAATATCACAAATGCAGCCTGCACAAATACTGCAAAACACTGTCGACTTTCAAATTCATTTTGATAAATGCATATCAGAACACTCCACATCGCTTGGCTGGACTCCATTATCTGAGATTAGGGCCAAAGTATGCGCATCATTAGATATCACACCCGAGAAATTCTATTCACTAGTTTCCTCACTAATTGAGCAAAACCAATCAAAATACGAGATATCGACTGGTGGTCAGGAGGGAATCCATGTGCGCGGAATGCTTCATGGATACATAAGAAAACTATGACCTACCCATACGGACTAAAGTCAAATCCGTATCCTAGCAGTCCTACCCCAACCGAACATGACGCAAAAATATTTGGTGGAACAAAACACCAAGAAGCAAAAGGATCTATAGTTGAGTGTATATCCGAATTATACAAGCAAACCACTAGACGAAATTCTAATGAAAATGACTTTAGACTAATCACCATAGTGCAGGATGTGGGCTCTGGCAAGACTCATCTGGCTTTGCACATCAAGAGCATGAAAACACGACAGGATATAGTAACTGCATATGTGGATTTATCAACCATATCTCCAAAGACACACGAGAGCATCTATTCCAGCATAATGCGCGGCTTTAATCGCGAGATGTTTGCTGAATTAAAAGAGAAATTTCTGATGCAAATATGTGATAAAGCACAAAAGGGTGATAATTTAGCAAAAAAGGCACTTGGCTATGGCTTTGTGGACAGACTAAAGGGAGTCACCATAAAGCAAAAGGCAGAAGAAATTCTTTATGATAAAAACATGATATCGAGAGATGCACTAACTAGCTATCTTGGTGCTCATTATTCACAGCATGAGTCTGCCGTCATTTATGGCGTGATCACCAATTCGTTTGACAAGATAACCAACTTGGATGATCTGCACGGAAGACTAGGTGCTATCTGCAAGTTCAGCCACAATCTCTTGGGTAAGGTAATTCTCTTTGAGTTTGATGAGCTTGATGCCCAAGAGGGAACACTGGAATTTGTAAAATCACTGATAAACGCACACATTCCGGCATCAATTCTTTTGCTAATCACAACACCATCACTATATCTGGACATTCAGAGAGCAAATCCGTCTGTCTTTGATAGACTGGAGAAGGCAAACTACAAAATTGATCTTGCTGGCGCAAACTCGGTGGATGAGCTAATCGAAATAGCAATAGAATACATCAAGGAAGCCGACAAGACAGAACGATTCAACAAAAAAGAGCAACAAGACCTTGCAGCAAAGATTAGGGTCTTGTGTGACGAGTTCCCAGAATTTAGAAACGTTCGCTCCATAATCAATATACTAAATCATGCAATCGAGCAGGCCTCAAGCCTTGGAGCATCAGAAATAACAGAAGCAGTAATTGATGAGACCATCAAGCATACTTATCCTGGACTGAAAATAAAGGGCAGCATAATGGAAGTACCAATATCAGAATTCATCAAAATCAAAAGAACTGCAGGGGCCACCCAAAACCAAGTAAAGCAAGCAATAGCAAATCTAGTAAATTATGCTCATGAAATCGGTAATGTCTCAAAATCAGCCAAACAAAACCCGTCCTTTGATGTGGTATACTCTGATCCATACGGAACAAAAATAGGAATTGCCGTAGTGATGGATGATAACCACGCAAAGAACTTTGAGACCATCTCTAATGTGGTAAAATCCTCGGCATTTGTGGACAAGCTCATAATCATAACAAACACCAACATCCCAACATCAAGCATGGCCACTATAGTAAATGTGGACAAATCAAAGGTAATTGATCTGCTCTACTTTAGCAACCAGTACACAGAGCACAAAATCGACGAGCCAGAATCAGAAAAAGTCAAAATACTTGCAAAAACAATCAGCGTAATCTAAAACCCAAAATCATTTTAATCATTTTATTTCACACTAATTAGTGCAAAATTATTTCCTAGACATATCGTCAGGTTCTGGCGTTCAATCCATGATAGAAAAAGTCACGCCTGATCTACCACATTCGTCGTTTATCACGGATTTGGCAATAATCATGATTTTGGCGTCTGTTGTTACACTGGCGTTCTTCAAGATGCGACAGCCACTCATAATTGGCTATCTGTTTGCCGGAATGCTGATCGGGCCGCTCTCTCCAATTTGGACCTCGCTTTTACCGGAAGGCCAGAACTTTATGGGGCTTGGGCAGGTAGGTTTGTTATCAGACCTTGGGCTGCTCAACATATTTGCCGAGCTTGGCGTGATTTTGCTTTTGTTTGTAATTGGAATAGAATTTCCATATTCCAAGATTCGCTCAATTGGAAAGGTGGCGGTTGGTGCCGGAACTATCGGATTGTTCCTCACATTGGGAGTGGTATTTTTTGTTGCAAATATGGTAGGACTCAGCTTTTTTGATTCCCTGTTTTTGGGAGCAGCTCTATCCATTACCAGTACTGCAGTCATTGTCAAAATACTGGAAGATACTGGAAAAATCAAAAAAGAATCCTCAATTTTGGTTTTGGGTGTTCTGATTGTGGAAGACATTATCGCAGTAATTCTGATTGCAACACTAGAATCCGTTGCACTAGTTGGCACCGTATCCTATGAGAGTATAATACTAGTTGTGGTGGTTGCCGCAGGACTGATTGGTGGAACCTTAACTGTTGGAACAAAGGTAATACCAAAGCTAATTGATCGTGTGGCGGCAACCGAACGCAAAGAAATTTTGCTCTTATCGGTGCTTGGCTTGTGCTTTGGATATGCCTTGTTTGCAAACATTATTGGATTATCTGTTGCAATTGGAGCGTTTTTAGCAGGAGTTCTGGTTGCAGAATCAAAATCTGCTGAAGTATCAAAGATTTTGTCTAGTCCAATCAAGGACATGTTCGTTGCAATATTTTTCGTCTCAGTTGGTGCACTCATGAACATCTCAGAGCTAGAATCTCATATTGTACTGGCATTTGGAATCATTGCACTTGCCATAGGAGTAAAGTTTGGTGGTGCGATGCTTGGCACATATTTGTTCAGGCAGGGAAGAGCAAAATCACTGCGCTCTGCATTTGCGCTTGCAGGGCCAAGAGGTGAATTTTCTATTGTAATAGTAAAAACAGGCGTAGATATTGGAGCCGTTAGCAGCTTTTTGTTCCCGTTGGTTGGAATCATTTCTATTATTTCGGCATTTATCTCACCGTTTTTAATTAGGGTGAGTGACAAAATTGTTGCAAAGACTGGAGAAGAATAGAATGGATGATGAGCTAAAAAAACTGATGGACCGAGTTCATGTTGGAATTACCTCGTTTAACTATAATGGCACTAAGGTACCCTGTGTTATTTTGGCGGAAAAAAGATTTGATGAGATCATGGCCAAAGTAGCAGGCAAGCCGCTATCTGTTGACACCAATCTGAATATCTTGCAGAATGGACTGGGTAATGTCTTTGTTGAGGTATCTTTGACCTTCTCGGAAGGCGACATTGAGGAAAAACTACTCTTGTACGCAAACGAGTCGCTTGACTTTTTTGAATCCCTAGCAAACACATCCATGCTTGCACTGTCCTCTCCTCACTCTCAAGTAGGAAAGGACAACGTGTTTATGATCCAGCTTCCAAGACCTGAGAAAATTACAAACGCACTAGATATTATCAAAAAGGGCTTGCAAGAAAAACACTAGTCTGATTTTGTAGGCTTTACTGACTTTTTTCTGTCTTTTTCTTGTCTGATTTCTTTTTGGTGTCTTTTTTAGATTCTTTCTTTACATCTTTTTTCTTGTCCTTGGGGTCTTTTGATTTTTTGATATCATCATATTTTGGCTTGCCAAGTTTTTTTGCCTCCTTACTATCGTCTTTTTTATTGGATGCTGGAACTTCTGACTTTGGTTTGTTTGTTGTTTTCAGTTCTTCTTTTGGCAGAGTTACATCTGGTTTATCACCAATTGTGATTGAGAGCGTGGCTTTTTCTGATGGGATTGGTCTGAAGAGAATTCCCTGTATGTCAATTACTATCTTGTTTTCCCCATCCTTGAACTGGATTGGTATTGTTGCACTGCCAAGAGATGTATGGGTTAGCGGAATTGGGCCAAACACAGAGTTGCCGTTGTTTGTTACCAGTATGGTATAGTCAATGTGTTCTTGGATTTGGTTTGTCTGTGGGTTTAGAAAGTCAATCTTGAGTTTTGATTGCTCGCCTGACTTTGGTGATGTGGGATCTGTTGAAATTCCCATCTTTAGCGTACCTGCATCCGTTGATATGATTCGTTGGTATGTCTGTGCACTAGTCGATATTGGAGATATCATCACACCAAACACTAGTACCATAATTCCAAACAATCCTAGGTAGGAATTCTTCATGGTTGATCTTTTGTTAATATGAATAATAAACCAATGTCCAAATTTCATCGCAAATTTTTTGAACTAGTGGATTTTTTCTCAAGGAATTTCAAATGCGGCAGATCG
>JAKAJY010000122.1 GCA_021824845.1 archaeon | reverse complement strand
CTATTTTGAAAAATAAACTTGGTGACTCTGCAGGGGTTTTTGGGGCTGCATTACTGGAGTAATGCACTATAATCTTAAATCATAACACTGGTAATTCTCTTTTTATTGTGGTTCTATTGTGGCAGGCGGCTTGCTTGATATCACATATGATACCCAGGTAACGTCATCTATCTCATTTGTAATCCGATTGCTTATTTTTGCCAGAATTTCATGTGGTAGTCTTGTCCAATCTGCAGTCATGGCATCAATTGACTCAACAACTCGAACCATGACAATGTTGCCATACTTGCGTTCATCACCCACTACTCCTACTGCCTTGTCATCACCAACTGATGCATACGCTTGCCAAACTTTTTCATACCAGCCAGCAATCTCCAGCTCCTCCTCAACAATCTTGCTTGCAATTTTTGCAATCTCCAGTTTTTTCTCTGTAACCTCGCCGATTATTCTTACTGCAAGGCCAGGACCTGGAAACGGATGGCGCATGAGCAGTCTTTTTGGAACACCCAAAAGTGCCGCAACCTTTCTGACCTCGTCTTTGTATAGCTCTCTTAATGGCTCAAGAATTTCTAGCTTGAGCCAGTCTGGCAGTCCGCCAACATTGTGGTGTGTTTTTATGACTGCTGCAGGCCCCTTTGAGACTCCACTTTCTATGACATCCGGATATAGAGTTCCTTGCGCAAGCCACTTGAATGGCCCATTTTTTTCGGCAAATTCGGTAAAAACATTAACAAACTCTTCGCCAACTATTTTCCTTTTTTTCTCAGGATCTATTATCCCGCCTAGTTTATTCAAAAAGCGCCTTTTTGCATTAACTGGGGTAAAATTGACAGCAAAATTCTCTTTGAACATTTTCTCAATTTCATGTTCTTCATCTAGTCGCAAAAGACCATTATCCACAAAAACACACTTTAGTCTGTTTCCTACTGCCTTGTGAATCAAGAGTGCAGCAACTGTCGAGTCAATACCGCCACTTACTCCGCACAATACATTTCCATCTATTTTTGCAATCTCTCTTACTGTTTTTTCTACAAAACTTTCCATCGTCCATTCTTGCTTTGCGCCGCAAATATTGAGAACAAAGTTTTTGATAATTCTAATCCCGTTTTCTGTGTGGACGACTTCTGGATGGAACTGGATTCCGTAGATTGATTCTTTTTTGTTTGCGATTGCCGCTGCATGTGATCGTTCTGTATGTCCAATTATCTCAAAACCGTCAGGGATGTTTTCAGCCTCATCCCCATGACTCATCCATGCTCGCAGCGAGTTCCCAATTCCACCTAAAAGACTGGAATCGTTGTCTATTGTTAATGTAGAGTGACCATATTCCTTGTTTGCGCGTTTTACTTTGCCTCCAAAATTATCAACTATCAGCTGATGTCCATAACAAATTCCAAGCAGGGGTAGTTTTTGCTCAAAGATCTTCGAGTCTGGCCTTGGCGAGTCCTTGTTGTAAACACTGGATGGGCCACCAGAAAAGATTACTCCTTTTGGATTCATCTCCTTTATCTTTTCAAGCGGCGTGTCAAATGGAACTAGTTCTGCATAAACTGAGAACTCGCGTATTCTTCTACATATGAGGTGACTGTATTGCGAACCAAAATCCAAAACTATGATTTTGTCCATTATATCACTTGGAATTTTCAATCATTTTTGAGAGCGACCATGTTGCGGTGCTTATTATCTCATTTACTCGTTCTTTTTGGCGATAGTTTTTGATTATTATCTCTCGTAATAATGCTCCATCCTTGTTTACAAGACAATTAATCATGGCATCCTCAGTTAATGCTCCACGCTCAAGCTCAGCAATGTCTTTTTTCTTCATCTCACCAATTATTCTCTCCAAGAAAAATGACTTGAATGGATGCATGTCTTCTTTGAGATTTAGAGTATTGTCCAAAATAATCGAGACCTGATTGGGCGTGATGTGGGCATTTCCAATCAAAGAACCGTCTGTGCTTCTCTTGAGTGGAATAGAGTAGTCATCTTTGGGCGTCTCTGTTTTTGGTTCCTTTAATGAAGAAGCCTTTGTGAAACTTTGTTGTTTTAATATGGAATTGATTATTGTGAGATTTTTTTCCAAGAATTCGATCTCCGCTCTGTGCTTTTGGATCTCTGATGTTAGTCGTTCTTTGACTTCTAAAACGTCTTTGATGTTGTCCTCTGAGAACTGCATAATTGGTTTGTGGTAATATCGGTATTAAAACGCATTCTAGCTAAAAGTGCAAGTCTCCAGTTCCTTGTAATTAATCCTCTTGAAACCTTTTGGCGGCTTTGATACTGTGTATAGTTCTGATCTTGTTTTTTTTGCAAGCCATTCCAACAACATTTTTGCATATTCTAATTTTTTGAGCTTTGTCATTCGTTCAGACTTTTTTGTCTTGGAATGTATGCCTATTTTTGATCCAAAATCCATCCCAAATAGGAATATTTTTGATGCCCCAAAATGATCTGCCAAAAACACACATCTGTCACCATCTGTGAATCCTCCAAAGTTCTCAATCTTGCCGATTCTTTCAGTCTGCGTGGTCCCAATGCAATTTTTAAAATTTCTCACTGTCTTTATCTTTGTTATGTTATCTCCATGAGCATGTACTATTACTACGCTGGTTTTGCTGATCTTTTTTATCAAATCTATGTCGCCATCAAGATCTGTGACTATTATGTGTGGCTTGACTCCGTTTTTGACTAGAAACGAAAGTGCTGTATCTGCACAAATTTTAATCACATCTTTGTGTTTTTTGAGTGTAGGTAATGCAGCTTTTAATGACGGCCCAGAACCAATAACAAATATTGGATTATTATGTATCATTTTTTTTAATCTATAGGCAGAAAATTGTTTCTGTAATACGCAGTTCAATAACTCTGCTGCTCTACAATCCTCTTGCCTTTTGTAGCCAAATTCACGTATGATTTTTCTATATTTTGAATTCCAACCTGTAACCATCAACTCTAAAATTAGCATGCTTTATCATAAATGATGTGAACAAGCTAGGCCCAGTACGTGTTGGGGGGCAAAACCCTGTTCGAATAATGGGGATAATCAACACCAGCTCAGAATCATTTTACAAAAAATCAATCAAAAAAGGAGATCAGGTCTATGATACCGCACAGCAAATGGAACAAGATGGAGCTGATTTTATTGACGTGGGTGGAATGTCCACTGCGCCATATTTATCCACAATGATATCGGAAAAAGAGGAATCCAATAGAATAATTCATGCAATAAAGCAAATCCAAAAGGCAACCAACCTACCTATTTCAGTTGACACGTGCAGATCCGCAGTAGCAAGTGCTGCCTTGGAACATGGCGTAGACATCATAAATGATATTTCTGGCCTAAAGTACGACAAAAACATGAAATCCGTGCTGGAAAAATACCGACCATCTATTGTTTTGTGCGCATATGGAAGGTCCAAAATCAATGGAAACACTGTCTTCCAAACAAGACACCTACTAAGAGAAAGCCTTGTCATAGCAAAAAACTCCAGGATATCAAAAAACCAAATAGTCCTAGATCCAGCAATTGGGTTTTTCAGAAAGACTGGAGAGAATCCATTTTTCACAAAAATTAAAACCGATTGGCTCAAAAGAGATCTCGCAATCCTGCAAAACCTCTCATCCCTAAAGCTCGGATTGCCAATTCTGATATCTGTCTCAAATAAATCATTTATAGGAAAAATTCTCAAAAAGGATCCACCTGATCGAATGTTCGGATCCATTGCCGCAGAAGCAATCGCGACTCTTAATGGTGCTGATATTATTCGTACACATAACGTAAAAGAAACAAGAGATGCAATTTCTGTAGCACAAAAATTGTCAAAGCAAATCAGGAAAGGCTTATAACATAATCAAAATCTTCTGTAGAAGGTTTACTTGGAAATCAAAGAAGGATTAACTTTTGACGATGTTCTTCTTGTGCCAAAATATTCCAACATCACCACTAGATCGCAAACAGATCTGAGCACAAAACTTTCAAAAAACATCTCACTCAACATTCCACTAATTAGCGCAAACATGGATACTGTCACAGAGTCTGCTATGGCAATTGCAATGGCCCGAGAAGGCGGCATTGGCATAATTCACAGATTCTTGACCGTCGAAGAAGAAGTGGAAGAGGTACTCAAAGTAAAGCGCTCAGCAAGCGTAATGATAGAAAATCCATACACAATATCACCAGACCAGTCAGCCAAAGATGCCATAAACTACATGCATGAGAAAGGCGTGTCTGGATTACTAGTAGTGAAGGATTCTAAGCTAGCAGGAATTCTGACTCATCGAGATGTCATGTTTGAGTCACAATCAAACAAGCTAATCCGGGATATAATGACAAAGGATGTGATCACTGCCAAGCCTGGAATTACAATAATTGAAGCAAAAGAGACCCTTCGACAACATCGCATCGAAAAACTACCCCTTGTCGATGATAATGGAATCATCCGAGGACTGATTACCAGCAAAGACATTACTCACAATGAAGACTATCCAAACGCATCAAAGGACAAAAAGGGAAGGCCGCTTGTTGGTGCAGCAGTTGGAGTAAAAGGTGACTTTATGGAAAGAACTGAGGCACTACTAAATGCAGATGCCGACGCAATAGTGGTTGATATTGCACACGGCCACAGCGAAAATGCAATAAACACGATTCGTAATATCAAAAAAGCATTTCCAAACTGCGAATTAATCGCAGGCAATGTGGCCACTGCTAGGGGTGCAGAGGATTTGATCAAAGCAGGAGTAGATGCAGTCAAAGTCGGCGTTGGCTCTGGCTCTATTTGCATTACACGTGTAATTACGGGCTCTGGTGTTCCTCAGCTAACGGCTGTTTATGATTGTGCGCAGATTGGTAAAAAATATGAAGTACCAATTATTTCTGATGGTGGGACACGAACATCTGGTGATCTAACAAAAGCATTGGCAGCTGGAGCATCAACTGTGATGGTTGGCAGTCTGTTTGGCGGAACAGATGAAAGTCCAGGATCTTTTGTAATGAAAAATGGCAAAAGATACAAGATCTATCGTGGCATGGCATCATTCTATGCAGCGCTTGGAAGAAAATCAAAAGAGACTGGAAATGTCACAGTCAATGAAGACCTAAATGACTATGTTGCAGAAGGCGTTGAGGCAATGGTTCCATACAAGGGAACCGTCACTGATATCATAAAACAGCTAGCTGGCGGAGTACGTTCTGGTCTAAGCTATTGCGGCGCGCACACCATTCCACAAATGCAGCAAAATGCAGAATTTATCAAAATGTCAAGAGCGGGATTTGCAGAAAGCCAGCCTCATGACGTAGACTTAATGTAAGTTTTTTATTGACTATATTCAGGTAATTTTCTATGCTAAGCAAGTTTACAATAGCTGGTATTGGGATAGGCTCTGTAATCATTGCTATTGGGGCATATGCACTGGTGACCTCAATTGGATTGCAAACCGTCACATTGGATGAAAAAATCGATGTCGCCAAATCCACAACATATCAGTTTCTTGCACCAAAAAGCTCACATCAAAATTTTAAGGTGTCTGGCGAAAAATTTCATGTAAAACTAACTACTCCTGGAGATGGAATCCAAAAGGATGAAGACTTTAAAAACGAAATCACATTTGATTGGTATGTCCTACAGGAAGGAACAAACAAAATTGTAATAACAAATGCAGGACAAACAGAACTTCATGTTGTTGGAACATTCCAAAAAAATACTGATCCGCTATTATTCACATATCATTTTATGGTGATTACTGCAGGAATTGTGATAATCGGATTTAGCGCGGCATTTAGCGTTAGAAAGCCAAAGGGCTTTTAGGCTAGTTTTGCTTTTTTGTACGAGCCAAGTACTTTGAGAAACACACACTGTTTGCTTATTTTCTCTAACATTTCTGATATCTTTGAATCATATTCATTGCCGTCAAAATCGACATAGAAATTGTATTCCCAAGGAGTGCTCTTGTTTGGTCTTGATTCTATCTTTGTCAGATTTATCTTGTATTCGTTGAATTCTTTTAGAATCCTAAATAATGCTCCTGCTTCATGCTTTACTGAAAATATGATTGATGTCTTGTCTCCATCTCTGGACTTGTTTTTTGATAAAACCAAAAAACGAGTATAATTATTGGAATTGTCCTCTATTCCTTCTATGATGATTGGAACTCCGTGGATCTCAGATGCACGTTTGCTTGCAATACAACAGACATTATTTTTTCCTAACTCTTTTATTATTTTGACACTTCCGGCAGTATCGTAGGCAGGAATCGTTTTTAGTTTGTGGTTTTGGATGAATTTTCTGCATTGGCCTAGTGCTTGTGGATGCGAGTAAACAGTATCGACATTTTCAATCTTGTCAAATCCTATCAGGCAGTGTCTAACTCTATAGTAAATCTCACCTACCACTGCAAGCTTGGTTGATAAAAGCAAGTCATAGCTTTCGCCCACACTGCCCTCAAGAGAGTTCTCAATTGGAAGCACCGAATACTGTGTTACATTATTTTCAGTTGATTCTACAACTTCAGAAAATGTTGGCAATGGAAGTGTTTCTGAATTTCCAAAAAATGATATCGCTGCGTCTTCACTGTATGCGCCTCGTTCACCTTGGAACGATATTTTTTGCATTTTACTCTCGTAGTTTTATAAAATCTGCCTTTTCGTAGTTGGTAGAAATTTTTCGGTCTTCCATAAACCCACAGTTTGGACACTTTACTCTGTCTCGCATGGGAACTACATTTCCGGCACAAACATTACATTTTGTAAACAAAACCCCGAGCTCGGGCTCATCTATTGTAGCATGAATTGCACCATTAAGGTGAGTCTCAATTTTTAGTGCAACAACATCATTCATTCTGGCAATGATTCTTTTTCTGTCTGGGTTTTGGCAAATACACTCAACCCCAGATGAATTTGGCTTGCCGTTTAGATAGTGTATTGCAACTGCAATCATGGATGGAAGCATCATAGCAACGGTGCCTATTACAATATCTCCTTTTTTTGGAATGGATAACTGTCTTCCATTTCTGACTTGAACGATTTTGGTCTTTTTGTCCACCTCTGCAATTCCTGCAGAAGATGCTCTGATAGTATCCCCATCATCAAATGTGTTGGAACCACCTTCGATTTCTTCAATAAATCCCAGCTTTTCACCAGGCATAACAAAATCACTCATGGATACTTTTTTCCTTGTTACCTAATAATTCTTTAGTGCTATATTTCGGAGTCGCAGACCTGGATGTCTTTTAGGATGTCTCTACCATCGTCATCCACAATTGAGGGGGCAACAAGGCAGATCTTGCCGTTTTTCCTCTTGCAATATACTTCCGACTCGTTGTTTTCTTTATCGCGTGCCCAAAAGGAATGTGTCTGAGAAAAATTTGGACTTTGGCCGCTTTTCTCATAGATTTCTTCTGCGGTCCAAACCTGATCACGTACAACCGATGTGGTGCCAAGCTTCATGCCTTTTATTGCTACAATGTCTCCTTCCTCGTCTTTAATTATGCAGCTGACGTGAATTCTAGCTTTGGGATATCGAATAAAGTTCTTTTTTGCATGTGAAAAATTGTTTTTACGCGCCATTTACATCAATTATAAGATAGAAAATTGTTTACTGCTCTCAAGTTATTTCCTTGTCAAAAAATCTCTCTGATTCTTCAATATTAAGATTATTGTTGATATATTGATCAAAGCCAGTGTGGAATCTGCAGATAATCATCAATGCTTTCATTTCGTAATATCTTGAGTAATGCGTTTGCTTGAGGTGTAGAAAGAACCGGCTTGTCAAACTGATTGTCAGTTGAGATTCTAGGGCACGCAACCTGAATGAAAGCATCGATTCCTTTTAGGTTACGCAGTCTTTCATTAGTAATATCAGTTAATGCAAATAATTGTACTGCTTTTCCCTCTTTTTCTAACTCTCGCTTGAATTTGAGCATTGTCGTCTTTGAGATCTGGCCCTCCTTTAGCCCTACAATTATTCCAAATGTTTTTGCTTCGGCTGCCTTGTATATTGATAATGTAGCTTTTCGTTGTAACATTTGAGCAAACTCAG
>JAKAJY010000146.1 GCA_021824845.1 archaeon | reverse complement strand
TAGATTACCAGAATCCATGACCAACACATCAGTACCTGCAATATCTCGCTGTATGGTTGTGACTAGCTTGCCAACTATGACAAATTCCTTTTTGTCGTTAATGTTTGATTTTAGTTCTGCAAAAAATGATTGTATTTCACCTTTTTGTCTTGCATCAAATGAATTATCTGAATCAAATAATGTGGATGCACGTTCCACTATGGTGGTTGAAATCACATATTGTGTAAAATTGTCATCGGATTTTGCAACTTGGTATGCGTGGTCAGCAACACTCAGCATATTGTATATGATGAATGGGGTTTGATCAGATCTTGGAAATTTGTCCAGATATTGTATAGCTAAATCCAAATCCGTAATTATAGAATCGGTTTTACCGCTTGCTATTTTGGAGTGAATGTCAATTAGCAAAAGATGTAGATCATCAACTGACTGCATATTGGATTCTCGCAGTGTCATGATTTGCTGCGAGTAAAAATCGGTGGTAAATTTGGAATATTGCTCGGCTGACCTAAAATCACCACTCTGTACGCTGGATTTGGTCAGCGTGATTCCTATTTTGACTATCTCAGATGTTGCACCGATTAATGATGTGTCCTCTGTCTGTGCGCTAGAGTATGGCACGATAGAAAATATCACTGATGCAACTAGCGCCAAAACCAAAAACCGCTTCAATATTTTGATAGGCGCGCCTAACTTTATTTAAAGGAGGGATATGTTCTAAAACTATAGAATGAGTCCTAGTTGGATTGCAGATTCAGCGTAGGTGTATTTCCGCCGACTATGATTTCTGCCTTTTTGATTCGGCTTTTGTAGAATTTTATTTTTTTGCCAGCATCTGAGATTTCAAATCTGTCTACTTCAATTAATGTGAGGTTTTCGAGATTTGATAGTATCTTGTATACTGTAGAGATTGACATTTTCTGATCATCTGCAATTGTCTGGGCATCCTTTGCCTTGTCTATTATACAGAATAATACTGCTCTAGAATAGACATTTGCCAAGGTTTCAATAATTTGCTGTGTGATATCATACTGGCTGAGCTGAAATATCGAGTTTTTCTCTATCATGGTATCACAAATTTGGCGCAAGACTAAGAACTGGCTCTGGTTTTTTGATTGAAATGTCTGCTTTGCTTATCCTACTTCGGTATACCTTGAACTTTCTTCCTTTATCAGATATCATCCATCGCTCCACATGCACTAGTGTAAGATCCTCCAAATCTGCCAGCTTTTTGTAAACGGAGCTTAGTGGAATCTTGTACTTGTCTGCAAGCTCAGCTGCCGTTCTTCCCTGTTTTATTACAGAAAACAGTATGGTGCGGGACTCGGCATCAGCTAGTGCCTCAATGACCTTTTGGGTGACATCATATTTTTTTAATTGAGGTAATGTGAATCGTTTAGACAAGTGAATGTGATGAGTGAACTGCTCTTTAAATAAAATGTTATTGTTCTAGTTTTATGGAATGAGAATCTATAATCACTGATATTTTGCCTGAGCGGTTCGATCTGGGGTTGTTTTTTGCCACAATGCACCCAAAATTATTGCAACAACTCCCCAAAACACAGACATTCCAATCATTGATGTTACCCTAAAGCCCATCAACAATCCAGAATCAATCTGTACAGGGTCTGGATTTGGTGGCATTACAAAGAATGTAGCTACCATCATCACTCCATAGCCTACAAATGCGATTGCCTTTTTGTTTATTTTTTTGTATACTTGGTAGAATCCTAATGCGCCAAGGCCGGAGATTGCCATGAATGCTAGATATAATGACTGTCTTAGTATGATGGTCTCAGGATCACCAACAGTTGGTGGATTTGCAGGATATTTTGCAAATGGTATCACATATAGTGTTGCCCACATGATTAGACTTAGTACTAGTGCCTTTTTGATCATGGATTTTCCTGGCAGTGAGTTTTTTGAATATGCGAACACAATACCAAACAATGTACCTAGTGATGTTCCAAGGATGGCACCTGCAAGTAACTGTCCGCCCTTTTGCCATACTCTATACGAGTAATAGTTTGCCCAAAACTCTGGCGTATCCTCTTCTTCGCCTGATGCAAACAGATTTTGGTTTTCAATTCCTATTGCAGTATCAAGGTATGGTTCAACAATTGCTAGATTAACTAAACCCAAAGAAACTCCGGCAAGGGCGCCGGACAAAACTATAATCGTAATAAAAAGAGAAATCTTCATGACAAACACCTAGTGGCATGGAAAGCCAGCTGCATGTCTCATGTCA
The DNA here is from genome assembly GCA_021824845.1 of archaeon. Classification (GTDB taxonomy): domain Archaea; phylum Thermoproteota; class Nitrososphaeria; order Nitrososphaerales; family Nitrosopumilaceae; genus Nitrosotenuis. Next base: position 5,877 of record JAKAJY010000146.1, on the reverse strand, counting down.
TGAGTTAGTTCATGAATGTACATTTCATCAAAGGCCTGCTCGCCAAAGACAACGCTGAAGATGTGTCCTTGATCAAAGCCGACTACAAACATCCCAAGAACAAATATTGCAGCTAGTGCGATAATTGCTATTTTTGGAACGCTTGACTTTGAAATTGCAATCTCTTTTGATTGAGACATGCAAGTCAGGTTTAGGTGAATGTATTTAAGTTCTAGGATGATCCATCCAATATATAAAATCATGAGCATGCAATCAAAGGTTCAGGCCTTACAAAATATCGTATCCAGAAAAGGCTCATCAAAGGTTCTGACATTTTCGGTTCCACATGTTTTCAAGGCCTTGCAAATGCTGCATTTGGATCGGTTTGTATCTCGAAGCATGTTTTGCTCACAGTTGCATATGGGAGAAGGTGCAGTCAAAACAATGATTGCACATCTCAAGGAAGAATCATTTGCGAATTCCACAAAATCAGGCACCTTTCTTACTAGTAAGGGTAAGAATTTTGTAAAATCATTATACGAGGTGATGCCATACGAGTGCGCAATAAAAAAATGCCAGATTGCTCCTGGCAAATTCAACTATGGTGTTATTCTAAAGAGATATTCCAATGCCACAAAATCTGGAATGGAGCAGCGAGATTACGCTGTTTTGTATGGAGCAAACGGTGCCACCACAATCCAATACAAAGATGATCAGTTCGTGTTTCCCAAAGAAAACATTGATTGCCTTGCAAATGATCCAAAGACAAGGCAGATACTATTAGATGAGCTGCATCCGCACAATGGAGACCTTATCATAATAGCGTCTGCATCAGACCCATTTGTTGCCGAGATTGCCGCAAAAAACTCGGCGCTCTGGACAATAGCCACTCATCGATAGCTATTTGTTTGCGCCAAACTTCACTTGGGATAATGTCAAAGGTAATACTTGCAATACCAATAGGAATTGGTGTGGCAGCTGCCATTTTTGCAGTGCTGTATTTTGGGGCAAACGAGCCGGAATCTGGCGATTTTACCGTATCTGAATTAGTATCATTGGGCTCGCCACACATGGGCGATAAATCAGCACCAATCACAATTATAGAATTTGGCGACTATCAATGCACATACTGCTACAAATTCCACAAAGACAGCCTTGGCATTATACAAAAAGAGTACATTGATTCGGGCAAGGCAAGCCTTGTTTTTGTTGATTTTACACTAAATGGTCCTGATTCGGTATTGGCAGCAGAGGCGGCCCATTGTGCAAACGAGCAAGGGAAATTTTGGCCAATGCATGATGTCATTTATAGAAGCTGGAAAGGTGAGCGAACCGGCTGGGTGACTCGTGATTCCATAACCCAGTTTGCACAAGCTGCCGAAGTAGACGCCACATTACTAAATGAGTGCCTGGACTCTAAAAAATATCACCGAAGGGTACTGGACACATACGAGTTTGCACAAGGAATTGAAATCAATGCAACGCCATCATTTTTGGTAATATCTGGGGATAAGATAACAAAGATCACCGGCAACCAACCATTAGAAGTGTTCAGAAAAGTACTAGATGGAATGTAATCCGTAATGGTGTAGTTGTAAAGCAAGTCCCCGGTCATATTGTGGGTTTGCCTCGACTAGGCCTCGTCCAATTAGTGATTTGATGCACTCTGTGATGTATTCGGGTTCCACTCCGCCGAACTTTTTTGCCCTGTTGGAGACATCTTGGAACATGCTCTCATTTTCCATGTTCATTGTCTGACACATGTTTACCCTCAGTAAAATGCCTAGATTCACTAATGTGTGCATTGTAGGGGTTTGATCCTCGATGTATATTCTTGTAATCAATTCCTCCATATGGTAGAATCCATACTGTGTTATTTTGTATCTGAGTAATTTGGGATAGTCGTGTATCTGGATTTGGTATGGTGCTTTTTCCACGTATGGCACGCCATGATATCATTATTGACTAGTGCGGTATAATCATACAAAATCTGGTGCCATTTTGGAATCTTAATATTGTATCCGTCAGGCGTTCAATCATTGGGAAAAATCAACATAGAAAAACAAGACTCCGTTAAAATTTACAAAATAAAAAAGACACTAGATGAGCTGTCCCGTATATCCGGCAGGGGGACTGAGCTCATCTCAGTATACATTCCAAAGGGAAAACAACTACATCTAGTGATTAACCAGCTAAGAGAAGAAGCAGGTACTGCAGACAACATCAAGTCGGCTATGACCAGAACACATGTTGTTGATGCACTCTCTCGCGTCCAGCAGCGGCTAAAGCTATACAAGGATACACCGCCGCGAGGACTGGTTGTTTTTTGTGGGGCGGTTCCACCAGAAGGCGGCGGACCTCTTGGCAGCGAGATCATCAAAGTGTGGGAGTTGGAACCACCAAAGGATTTGGCAACCTCTCTGTATAGATGCGATGATCATTTTCATGTAGATATTCTAAAGGACATGCTAAAGGATGACAATTTGATCGGGTTTTTGGCAATTGATACCAAAGATGCCGGCTGGGGTCTGCTCCATGGCGATAAAATCGAGGTGCTACGAGAGACAAGCTCCGGTGTTGCAGGAAAACACAGGCAGGGTGGTCAGTCAGCTAGGCGTTTTGAGCGATTGCGGGAAATGGAATTATCATATTATTACAATCGTGTGGCCGAGGTAACAAAGGAATTTTTCATCGATATTTATCCAATCAAGGGTCTGGTAGTATCAGGCCCCGGTCCTACAAAAGAAGATTTTCTAAAAGCCAATTATTTGGAGTATAGGCTGGCAAACATGGTAATTGCTACGCTGGATACATCTTATTCCGGCTCGGAAGGAATCCGTGAGGCATTCATAAAAGCTCAGGATGTCCTGTCTGATTTCCGATTATCCGAAGAGAAAAAACTAGTAGAGAAACTATTTCGAGAAATCAACAATAGGTCTGGTCTTGGAGTTTATGGTCTCAAAGATATCATGGGATTTTTGAAAAACAATGTAGTTGACACCATACTAATTACTGATGATACCAACCTGCACAGACTAGAAGTGACATGCAGAAGATGCAAAAACATCCAAGAAGAGATTCTAGAACACCAAAAAGTCATCACCAGAAAAACCGAGCTTCTAAACCAACCATGCCCTTCCTGCAAATCCATGGATTCGGAGGCAACCGTTCAGGACATAGTGGACTATCTGTCCACAATAGCAATACCTTTTGGTACAAAAATCGAGGTCATATCCGGACTATCTGAATATGGCGTGATGTTGTCTAGTTTGGGCAAATCTGGTGCCATACTACGGTATAATCCCAATCTCTAGCTTGTGCAGTTTGATCATAAACTAGTTTTTTGGTTATTTGAAATCACCCAAAACAATGAATCATTCCATCAAGACCAAGATTGCCATAATATCGGGCATTGGAATTATAGTGTTTGTTGCGTCTTTAGTGGGATTGCCTTTCTTTGAGGCAAACAATACGATACAAAAAGCAACTCAGTCCAGCATCAAAAAAGTTGAAAGCTCCGAAGATAAGCTGCTAGGTGTCATTGCTCAGGAAAAGGCAGAACTAGAGTGGAGAATTGGCGGAAAACTAGCCCCGTAATTTATTGGCCTGATTCTGTTATGGTTACTGTGATTTGCAGAGTTCTGGATGACTGATTTCCTCTAGAGTCAGACGAAGTACAGACAAGATTTGTAGTTCCTGGCGGGAACTTGTGGCCAGAAGGATAATTGCAATTGACAGGTACATTACCATCAACGGCATCAGTTGCTGTGATTTCATAAAATACCACAACACCAGTATCGTCACGTGTTCCTTCTGTTGGCTTGAATGCTGCAATGTTTGGCGGCGTGGTATCCCGTATGGTTACGGTGAATGTGCCGGAAACCGAATTACCATCTGAATCATCAACCGTACATGATACGGTGGTGGCGCCAATTGGGAATACATAGCCTGACGGATGGCTGCAAGATGGAGTGATTGCCCCATCTTCCTTGTCTTGGCCTGATGTGGGATAGTTTACTGTCGCTCCAGCACTACTTGTGGCTTCTTGGGTTATCTGCTTTGGTATTGTTAGCGTGGGTTTTGTGTTAGTTTTTGGTGGTGGATTTGTTCCAGTACCGGGCTCTACTAACACTGCCGATGGTGGAGTCGTAGTACACAAATTAGGAATCGTGATACTTAATCTACTATTTTCAACTATTTTGCCGTCGACATTATTCAGTGATACTGAATAAGTCCCAGGCCTAACTTTGGCACTAAGTTGAACGACCCCATCCTGAGCACTGACTTCATGAAATTCTGGAATGTAAAACTCGTTTTCAATTTCTTCTTTTGCATCTGCTATAGTAATTCTTGCCTTGCCAGCATTCACGCCAGATGCTCTATCAATAATCCATGTAGCTAGAACGGTGCTTCTAACATCAACACATGGGTTGCTAGGGGGTGCGGATGAGATATTTTTTGATTGTAGTTTTATCTTTTGACTGGTATTAGGATTAGTCACAGGCTTGCTTGGATCTGTCTTTACAACAGGTTTGGATACACCAAAAAGATCTTGTAATGTGGCATCTGGAATTGTATCTAAAATGGAGCCAGTCTGGGCCTGTTCATCCTTTTGGACTAGCTCCAAGAGTTGCTGCATCATATCCAATACGTGCTGCTTGCTTTTTTCATCAGCATCTTCTTGTTGTTTGGCTAGTTTCTGTTCTCGTTCTCGATTTTCTTGCGCTCTTTCTCTGGCATATTGTTCTTCAAATCTTTTTTCCATTCTTTGCTCAAAATTACTTCTGCCTTCTGAATCGGGCAATATTTCTCCTATCTGAATTGCAATCTTTGCCAAATCAATTTCTTCTTGGAATTTTTTTGCCTCATCAAGGTTATTTTTTGCATTTGTTGCGTCTTGTTTTAGCTGATTTGCAGGGCCATCCTTGAGTGGCTTGCCAGATTTTACTGTCTTTGTTATTTTATCAAGTTCTGATGATTTCAGTCCTTCTTTTTGAGCTAGTTTTTTGATTGTATTTGAAACTTTTTTAGCGTAGTCTTGGATTGCGTTGATATCTTTTTTGTCAGAATCTTGTTCCTTTAGTAATGGTTTGAGCTTGTCTTTTTGCTCTTTTGTGATGGCCTTGTTTGCAGATGCTGTAGCTTTTTGTAGTATGATTTTTTGTTGATCGTTTACACTAGACAGAGACGTAGCTGTTGCCTCGTGTAATTTTGCTATTCTGTATAACTTTTTGATATCGTCTTTTGAGATCTTTATTTCGTTGATAGCATCAGTATTAATGAGTGTTTTTTCAGTTTTAGATTCTACTGTTTTTTTGTTCTTTTCTGGTACGATGACATCAAAGCTTGTGCTCTGTGTTAGTTCTTTACCAGATAGTGTTGATGTCACACCAGTTAATATGACAGTGTATTTTCCAGGCTCAGCAGAATCAGAAACGGCAACGGTTACAAAAACTCCCATAGCTGGTAATTTGTTTGGAATGATTCTTTTCTGATTTATGTCTGCAGCCACTCCTTTGTTAGGTGGAGATACGGATACAGTAAATGTGATGGTTTCATCAGGCCTCTCCGACCAAACTGTGATGTCATTTAGAAGCATTGAGCCCATTTGTACTGTCTCTTGCCGATGTTCAAAGTCCATATCAAATAAAGTCGGAACTTGCAAGTGAGCAAATTCTGGATTTGCGGTTACATGAATCGTTAATGGGATTGAATGTTTAGGTGCACCAAATTGAACATTTTGCATCGTGCCCTCAATTGTCGCATAATACGTTCCTGGTGCGACATGAGGATTGACTTTGATCTCTAGTTTTGTGTTTGTTGGTTTGCCTTGTTTTGGCTCAATAAACCACTCCGTAAATGATTGAGTTATCATTTCCATAGTTAATTGTCCATCAC
>JAKAJY010000007.1 GCA_021824845.1 archaeon | reverse complement strand
CATCTTCCGGGTACACATCCCAGAAGACCTAAAATCAAAGGGATTGGTCATCTGCTCAATATATGATGCAATACAGACACACGGGGATTTAATAAAAAAAATTCTGGAAGGCTCTGATCCTAAAGAGGACAAGTATACTGCACTGAATAACGCAGTATTCAACTCTGGAATATTTATCAAAGTTCCAAAGAACCTCATAATAGACAAACCAATCCATATTGTATCCTCAGTATCGCCAGACGGAACATCTACCATATCAAAAAACATCATAATATCAGAGCAATCCAGCAAGGCAAGTATAGTGCAGGAGATCTACGCACCAAAGGGTGCACACCAACAAGCCTATCTGGAATTGCTCACAATAGATGCGCAGGCAAACTCGAATCTATCTATGACCACATTTCAGGCAATGGATCAGTCCGCTGTTAGCTTTTCCACTAGAAACTGCACAGTATCGCAAGACGCAAAGATAACTTGGTATTTAGGACTGTTTGGCTCCTTACTATCTAGATACAGAACCAATTATTATCTGGATGGAGTTGGTGCATCTGCAGAAGATGCAGAAATAGTATTTGGTGACAACGAACAATCTTTTGATATTTCGGCAAACCTGATTCACAGAAAACAATCAACAGAGGGAAAGGTGGTGCAAAGGTCTGTTCTGAGAAACAAATCGAAATCACTATTCAAAGGAATGATCAAAATTCTAGAGGGTGCATCGCAATCAAAGTCATTTCTCTCTGGTCGTTCCATTCTACTAGACAAGGACGCAAAGTCAGATTCAATTCCCGGCCTTGAAATCCTAACCAATGATGTTAAGGCGACCCACTCTGCATCCGTTGCACAAGTCGATGAGGAACAAATATTCTATCTTGGATGCCGTTGTCTTGATAGGGCAGAGGCTGAGCGAATCATAGTTGAAGGATTCATGGAGCCGGTATCGCGTTCAATGTCGTATCAGGTTAGGGCATGGATTGCATATTTGATTGAATCAAAGTGGGCAGGAAAAGACCTGGTGCTAAAATCAGACGAAAATCTCCGAGCTATTGTAGAAGTGGAAGAGGTAAGATACAAGGAAGCAGACCAGCTTGGAACCCACTACAAATACAGGTGATGTTTTTTGGGAAAATGGGTGAAGGCGTGTGCACAAGACAAGCTACCAGTCAATGACATGTATTCATTTGATGTGGATGAAAAAAAGCTGCTCATCACAAACCTTGGCGGCAAGCTGTTTGCAACAGATCGTATCTGCACACATGCAGAGGCTGACTTGTCCACTGGATTTTTGAGCGAGCAGGGCGTGCGATGCCCATTACATCTTTCTGTTTTCAATTTGGAAAATGGCGCACCACAAAACCCGCCGGCAGAGGCACCACTGAAGACTTACAATGTTAAAATAGATCACAACGAGATCTACGTTGAGGTTTAATCATGCAGACTGCAATTTCTGTTGAACAAATTCGCAAGGACTTTCCAATCTTACAACGAAAGGTGCGCAACAACAAGTCCCTAGTATACTTGGACAATGCGGCAACAACACAAAAGCCGATCCAAGTGATCAATGCAATCACTGACTTTTACACAAATCACAATTCCAACATTCACCGAGCCGTCCATGCACTGGCAGAGGAGGCAACAGAAGCATATGAGATGACCCGCGACAAGATTGCAAATTTCCTAAACATCAAGGACCGACAAGAGATAGTATTCGTTCGGGGAACCACTGAGGCAATCAACCTGGTAGCATATGCATGGGGCAGACAAAACATCAAGGAAGGAGACATCATTGTTACCACCGAATACGAGCATCATTCCAATATCGTTCCATGGCAATTACTAACCCAAGAGAAAAAGGCCAAACTGGAATACATCGGAATTGACGATAACGGAGAATTAATTCTGAGCCATCTTGACCAGTTTTTGGCAACAGGCAAGGTAAAACTAGTTGCAGTAAGCCAGATGTCAAATGTTTTGGGAACAATCACCGATGTTGCAACAATAATAGATAAATGCAAAAAGGCAGGTGTTCGAGTCTTGATTGATGGGGCACAATCAGTACCTCACATGAAAGTCGACCTCAGCACTATGGGTTGTGACTTTTTTGCATTCTCTGGGCACAAAATGCTGGGACCTACCGGCGTTGGAGTGCTGTGGGCAAAAAAAGAACTGCTAGAACAGATGGCACCATTCCACGGAGGTGGAGACATGATACGCGAGGTCCACAAGTATGAAACCACTTGGAATGATCTGCCATACAAGTTTGAGGCGGGAACCCCAAGCATCGCAGATGTTATAGGATTTGCCGCAGCAATTGACTATCTGACTAATTTGGGAATGGATTATGTGCGAGCACACGAAGTAGAAATTACAAAATATGCACTGGAACAACTATCAAAAATAAACGGACTAAAACTATACGGTACACCAGATATGTCAAAGCGAGGTGGTGTCATATCATTTAATTTTGCAGACATTCACCCACATGATCTGGCAACCATAATTGACGAAGATGGAATAGCAATAAGATCCGGCCACCACTGCGCTCAGGTATTGATGGAAAAGTTAGACATTGCAGCAACATCTAGAGCAAGCTTTTACATCTATAACACAAAAGAGGAAGTCGATGTCTTGATAAACTCCTTGGCAAGGGCAGCGAGGTTATTCAAACTATGAGTAGCAACGCCGATATTTATCATGAGATGATAGTGGATTATTCGAGACATCCAAGCAACTTTGGCAAAATAGAAAACCCCACCATACAATACCATGACAGCAATCCCCTATGTGGTGATAGCATTGACATTTTCATGAATGTTGAAAATGACAAGGTCTCTGATATCAAATTCAATGGCAGGGGGTGTGCAATCTGTATGGCGTGCACCTCAGTTTTGACCGAAATCGTCAAGGGCAAAAGCATCGAGGATGTAAGAAAAATTCAAAAAAATGATGTCCTAGGAGAGCTAGGCCTTGAAAACCTCCAAGCAGTCAGAATAAAATGCGCCCTATTGTCACTCAAGGTCCTAAAATACGGACTGTACTCATATCTGGCAAGCAAGGACGCAAATGCAGACGCATTAAAACAGGAAGCCTCCTCACTATACTAGGTGTTTTTGTGTCAGAAATTTCTCTAGCCATACGAAAGACAATCTTTGAGAAATTTAACAATGCCAATGAGCGATTCACAAATGACGAGGTCTTTGCGGAACTACAAAAAAGTGGCAAAATAGACTCAGCACTAACTATTGATGATATGGAACAACACTTTACCGAGTTGTGCGATGCAGGTGTGATGAGAAACATTGCGCAAAACTTTACCACCCAATGGTTCAAGCTCTTCGATCCACTAGAGCAAATAAAATGCAATTCATGCCATGCTGAAATACCGATAAACAAATCAGAAGAGAAAAACTGTCCTATTTCTTCTTGTAATGCGTCTATTTAGATTTGAATCTTGTAGCTGCAGATTCCAGTGATTGAATCATTGGCAGTGTTTCGCCAGTCAAATACAACACTAGTGCACCACCAGCTGTGCTGATGTGAGTTATCTTTTCTGCCAAGCCGTATCTTTTAAGAGCAGATGTGAGGTGTCCACCGCTTACTATGGTAGTTGCCATGGAGTTTGCAACAGATTCTAGCATTGATTTGGTTCCATAGCTAAAGTTTTCCTTTTCAAAAAATCCCGGAGGTCCTGAAATGAACACCGTTCCAGCACTGGATATTATTTTAGAATAATGATCAATTGTCTTTGGGCCCAGATCATAGATTTGGTCGCCCTTACTCAGTTCCCTAACATCCATTTCAACTCTTTTTCCGTCCCGATCGATTGCGACATCGACTGGCGTAAAGAAAACATCTGGATATTCACCCATCAAGGCATGTGCCTTTGCAACGGCATCTTCCTCACCCTTTATCCCCAATGGATATTTGATTCGAGCCTGGGCACGCATGAAGACATTACCAATCAAGCCTGTGAGTAGTATCTGGTCGGCCCGCCCTCGTTTTATTAACATCTTGATTGCCTCAAGCCTGTCAGTTACCTTGGAGCCTCCAAGAACTATAACATGCGGTGCCTTTGCAACCGTCAGTATCTCTTCAAGCTTTCTTACCTCTCGCTCTACTATTTTTCCTGCACATGCAGGTATGGTGTGAGAGAATCCAACCAGTGATGGATGAGCCCTGTGAGCGGATGGGAATGAGTCTAAAACGCAAAGATCAAAAAGTTTTCCCAATCTTTTTACCATTATTGTTTCAGCAGCATCTTCTGCAGAAAACTCGTAATTTTCTTCTGCACAAAACCTCAAATTATCTAACAGTATGATGTCGCCATTTTTCATTTTCTTTATCTCTGATTGCGCAAAAGAGCCAATCACATCCTCAACATATGTGATTTTTTTTCCAAGCATCTTTTCTAAAATCTTTGCATGCTGCTCCATTCCGATATAGTCCTTGTTTCCTACTCTTCCTTGGTGTGATACGACGACAACTTTGGCCTCACTTAGTGCCCGGATAGTTTCGGTTGCCTCCTCGATTCTTTTTACGCCGGAAATCTCTCCAGTTGCAGGATCAATTGGACAGTTCATGTCTACGCGAAGGAGAACGGTCTTGCCCTTTAGGTCAAAGTCTCCAAGCGTTAGGATCTTCACGCTTGGTGTGTTTTTTTGCCAGCTTAAAATCTTTAAGCCGATCAGAAACAAATCTTGCAGAAAAATTAAAAGTGACAGCTCAGAGATTTGTGTGATTGCAAAATTGGTTGTTTGGCCTACGATCTAGACCATTCCTTGTTCTGGTGACGATATTTGTCGTATTGTCTGTTTTGGTAAATGAGAAAATCACAACAGATTTTGATAGAAACACGGTTCTGTATTTCCAATCCATTGCGGGAAACCAAACGTTAGATCTCACCATGTGGGCCATAACCGAAATTGGAGATGTGCGCTGGCTGGTTCTCTTTAGTATTGTACTTTTGATAATCCGGCGAACCCGCCGAATAGGCATGATAATGCTATTGAGCCTGGTTGCAGGAACAATAGGTGCAGGTTATCTCAAAGGATATGTCATTGATAATCCAAGACCAGAGCTAGAGTTTCTGGGCTCGGAGATGCCATATGAGATAGCTCAGGACACATTCGTTCTTGGTACAAACGGCTCTTTTCCATCTGGACATGCAACACGGGCCGCAATTGTGGCGCTAATTGTAGGGTATGCATTATCTGAGAGATTCCCAAGGGGCAGATACTTGATCTGGATATTCCCAATACTAGAGTCACTAAGTAGGGTCTATGTGTTACAACATTACCCAATGGATGTCTTTGGCGGCGTTGTATTTGGCACAACGCTTGCGGCAATAATTGGCAACAAACTAAAGCTGAACCAAATCTTTAAAAAATCACAGGTCTAGCTCATCAAAGACCTTACCGCTGATCAAAACAATGGCATAGTTTTTCTCATCATGGTGGTATGTCCAGTATCGTAGATTGCGATCTTGGTTTTGCTTTCTTAGGCCATAGTTGATTTCAGTAGTTATGGTGAATCCGATCCTCTTGGCAAGTTTTTCCTGCTTTGGCATCAGAACCTTGTATCCGCCCTTTTGGTTTTCAAATCCTATCTTGAGCATCTCGGCAGCAGACTCGGATGCTGTTTTCTCATCGGGTATGGAAAATGTCCTAATTATTGGGATTTGTGATGGATGAAACTCCATTGTTTTTGAATATTTCATAGATCAATTTAACTAAACGCTCGTAAACCACTACCAAAAAACTCGTAACAGTGTTAAATTTCTTAACTCACAAGTCAAATACTGAAAATAGTTATAACTTATCGATAGTCGGCATCAAAGCTTTGATGTTGGCAACACTAGCAAAACTAGCTGAGAGGCTAAAGCAGCAAAAAATGGAGGCCTCAAAGATTAGGAGGCAAAATGAGCGTGCACTAAAGAAGGCACTCTCTCTTGGAAGGCGCTCATCGTCAGGACTGCGATCCTTGGAGCGACATATTGAGCACAACAAAGAGGAGCTAACTGACATTAATGCGGAATTTAACCAGATCTTGGCGAGGAAGGAAAGTCTGGAGAGATTGGCAAAATCTGCTCAGGAGCGACTGATCCGCGAGCACGAGGTAAAAGACCAAGCAGAAATCGATCTGGCAAATGCGGACTCTGATGAGGCAAAAGACAACGCACAGTATCGATTGGATGGGGCAACTGAAAAAATCCAAGAACTCGAAGCTGAATTGCAAATCCGAGAAAAGGCGGTCAAAAAAGTAGACCAAGAAATTATCGATTACAAAAAATCACAATCCACCACGTCTCAGAAAATCCACAAACAGGCAAAATCAAAACCGATTCTGGTAACCCAACTAAAGGAAAGCAAGGTAGACTCTGAGATATTCAGAAAAAGACTGGAGACCTCTTCAAAACGGGAGGAACATGCAAGCAAGGCATTAGCAAAGGTAACTGCCAAACTGGAAGAGATGATGGCCAAAAAAAGAAAGACAGCTGCCAAAAAGGCCGCAGCAAAACGAAAAGCAGTAGCCAAGAAGAAGGCATCGAAAAGAAAGGCTTCATCAAAAAAGAGCAAGGCAAAAAAGACAAAGAAAAAATCACACCGCTAAACAAATTATAATCCAATTTACTTCCTATCATCATGAAAAAGCGTGGCATTTACGTTTCAGTTGGCGGACTGGCAATGATCATAACCTCCTTTACCTTTGCCATGTCACTAGTCTCTGATACTGGATTTCCGGATTCCGAGTTTTCACTATCTGAATTAATGGAGGGAATGTTTGATCAGGTGTCTGATAGGACACAAATTGAGCCCGGCGAGATCATTCCATTTTCGTTTGATGCCACATCCGATGTAGATTCGCTTTTCTGGGGTCTGCAAATTATGGATTACCAGAACAATGACTCGGTTTCAGTTATCGTATCAAACATTTATGGTGATGATCTTGGCGAATTCAGCTCAAAACAGCCTGCGTTTTTTGAGACAATGCAAATCACAAATGCAGACATTTACAATTTCAATGTAAAAAACACCGGACAAAGACCAATCAATGTTATAATGATGTTTACGAAAAACCCTGAGGAATCTGAAAAATTCTCTGATCCAAACTCGCCTCTGGCAAAGACCATTTTGCCACTAGCAATATCTGGAATTCTCTTAATGCTGGGTATCATAATAATAATAATTGGAGTGATAATACTAGTGATTGATTACAAGAAAAAACAAGATTCCAAGTATACCTAGTATTCTTTGACTACTATTTCGCCGTACTTGCCTTTTCCAAGCGAGACTTCTCCTTTGAAGGTGTTTGTGTATCCGTTTTTGATTAGGATCTTGGAGCCGTTCTTTACTTTTTTGATGTCCTCTCCCCAAAGTGCCAGCTTGATTTCACCTACTTCATCAACCAAAAATGCATCGCACACCTCGGTTGTTCCGCCAACTTTGAGATTTACTGTTCGTGGCTCTCCCATTCGCTCTACAGTTCCTTCAATGTCGATTTTATTTCGCATGTTTTTTGCTTGGTCTGTTGTTACCACGAATTGGTTTCAAAATCAATCTATAATTAAGTTTTTTAATTTTTGATAATCTTTTGTTGTGATTCTTTGGTGTGATTCCAGAATCATGCCATCAAAGCAGCTAGAGCAGTTATATACTCAGATTTGAAAAATGCTCTTGCAGAGGTATCGAAGCCCGGCCAACCGAGAGGGACTCAAGATCTTTACCATAAGACATCCCTTCCTTTAGGGGTTCGTGGGTTCAAATCCCACCCTCTGCACTTTTTGTAATAAAATTACGCTTCCACTATTTTGGCAGAGTTGATTGTATGTTTTGATAATTCCGTGTGTAGTTGTGCCGATGACTCGTCTCGGAAAATTAGGTTGCACCTATAACACTTCCAAGCCTTGGCACTCATGGGATAATAGTGGTTTTGTAAAATTTAAAGATATTGGATGTTTGATCCACAATTTCTCAAAACCTGATCAAAATCAGAAATTATTCCAATATTTGATGACAAATCTGTAATTCTGTATTCTGCTGGCACAAACCAATTTAGTCCAGACGTAAAACCATACCACATGGAAGAGATCTTTACAGTTTTTTACCAGTTATGGTACTTTGGAATCTTTGTTT
>JAKAJY010000109.1 GCA_021824845.1 archaeon | reverse complement strand
ACAAAACGAAAACATTACAAGTCTTAGTGCAAGCACCTTAAAGGCAGTCACGCCGGTTTTGATCTCAGAGAAATCGAGCATCTCAGAGATTTGCAAAATCATGATCAATGCAAAGCATCCATGTGTGATGACATCCGATAGGCTAATCACGCCGCGTGATGTTTTGGATGTTCTGTGCAAGGAAGGCTAGATGTCAGAAAAATCCCTTGCTCGTCTAAAGGATCATCTGGACTTGATGAAAAAAGAGCTTGACAACACTACCTCGCAAATAAAACAGTTTGAGACAAAAAGCCAAGCAGAGAAGAAATCCCTGGACACAATAAATGTCAAGACGCTAAAGCGTCATGAAGATGAACTAGTACAAGAGATTTCCAAAATTCAAAAGGAGATAAAAAAATCAAGATCCAAAATAATATTGATTGCCGAGATTGCAGTTTTGCCTGCAGTCTTTTTGATGCTACTAATGTCTGGTGTAACGGACTCTATCTTTGTTGGCGAGACAAAAGAGCCGCCAGATGTGCTCAGAACCAAATACTTTACGGAAAATCTTCGGGGCGATACGGTTGATGTGTGGAAATCATGGAGACTAGTTGATTCAAAAATAAATGTCAATATTCTCAAATCCCCACGCGTAAGTGAGCACCAGCTTGAGGTGATTAGAAATGCCATCACATCTGAGGAAACACAGGAATTTGATGATTCTTTGGTGCACAAGGGCCCCAAGGGAACCAAATCCACATACTATGTAGGATGGGCAGGTGCGCTCAAGGAGGCATCAAAGCGAGAAACAAAATACAACATACCAACCAAATTCGAGTTTGTTGAAAACAACGGAATTGGAGATATCATCATAACATTATCCAACATCAAGGATTCTGATGGATACACAGGATACACTAAATCAGTCACACAAGACAATGAAATTTTAAAATCATTTATCACAATTTATGATATTTCAAATCTTACAGATGATCAGCTGGAAACAATACTACGACATGAGTTTGGCCATGCACTAGGGCTTGGCCATTCTACTGCCACAGAGGATTTGATGGCGCCAACAATTGACATGACCATTCCATACATTTCTGATTGCAACATTGACGCAGTTGTTAATCTGTACAATGCAAATGAAGACAGCCAAACAGTTTGTGAGAAATAACTAGAGGCCTACTTCGTTTAGGACTAGTCCCAAAAGCGCCGCTCGCGTAAACTTGCCATATTCTGCTTGTTGGAAGTATTTTGCTTGTTTTGTGGAATCAACATCAGTTGATATCTCATCAACTCTCGGTAATGGATGCAAGATGATTGCATTTTCCTTCATTTTTCCCACAACATCTAGTCCGATTTTGTAGCTGCCTCGCACCTTTTGGTATTCCTCCTCGTCTGGGAATCTCTCCTTTTGGATTCTTGTCACATAAATGACATCAAGCTCATCGATGTATTCATCAAGGTTTGTTGATTCCTTTAGTGAGACCTTTTTTTGGATTTCATAAATAGAGTCTGCCCGAATTTTTAGGGATTCTGGTGATATCAGCCTAATGTCAACATCATAGTTTGATAGTGCATACAAAAGCGAATAGACGGTTCTGCCATATTTCAGATCACCTACTATGCCGATTTTTAGGCCATCAATTTTGTTTTTTTCCTTTTTTATGGTGTACAGGTCCTGTATTGCCTGGGTTGGGTGCTCCTCTGTTCCGCTTCCGGCATTTAGCACCGGCTTCTCAGAGATTTCGGATGCAAATCGACTAGAGCCATCAAGTGGATGACGTAGTGCCAATACATCAGAGTAAATTGAGATCATCCTAATTGTGTCTGCCAGGCTTTCTCCCTTTTTTGTGGAAGAAGACGCCACGTCTGCTATTCCAAGCGAGGTTCCTCCAATCAACGCCATTGCCGCCTGGAAGCTCAGTCTGGTTCTGGTGCTTGGCTCAAAGAACAGATACCCAAGTGTTTTTCCTCGTCCAATCTCTCGGCGTTGGGTTGGATCCATCTTGATTATTTTATCGGTTGCAGAAAACACTGATTCGAATTTTGCCTTGTCAAAATCACGCACAGATATGATATCTTTTTGGAAAAAGTCGTTCATTTCTTTCAATGATATATACTGGTTACTATACAAAGTATTCTGATGCAAGAATCAAATCTCATAGTACGCAGAATAAAGGATGGAACCGTAATTGATCACATAGAGGGCGGGAAAGGCCTCAAGGTTCTGGATGCGCTTGGCATCAATGGCGAGGACGGAGATGTAATCACAGTGGCGCTAAATGTGCCCAGCGGCAAGTACAGTAAAAAAGACATTATCAAAGTAGAAAACCGATATCTGCAAGACTTTGATACAAACAAGCTTGCTGTAATATCGCCAAAGGCTACTATCAATATCATAAAAGACTACAAGCTGGTCGAAAAGCGCCGGGTAGCCCTGCCAAACAAAATTGAGAAGATCTTCAGATGCTCAAACCCAGACTGCATAACAAACAGTAAGGAAGACATCGAATCAGTCATGGAAGTAATTGACAAGAACGGCCTTGTCCTAAAATGCAAATACTGCACAAGAATCCTAGATGTAAATCAGCTAAAATATTGCTAAACTAAAACAAAGAGTTTTTTTGGGATTTACTGTCCCAAGATGATAAACATCATAACGATTCCGTAGATTGCGATTGACTCGACCATACCTACGAAGATGAATACTTTGGACTGTAATGCTGGGTTCTCACTAATGACGGCAAGACCTGCAGATCCTACATAACCTAATCCGATTCCTGCACCAAATGCTGCAAGACCAAATGCCAAACCTGCACCAAGAATTTTCAGCGAACCAGAGTCACCAGATGGTGCTGCTGCTCCTTCTTCTGCTGCAAATGCAAGGCCTGTCATTGCTGAGAGTGATACTACTGTTGCCAAAAGCAATAACGCAAAGGATTTCATTTTCAAATTTGCTCCCTGACCTCCTTTATTTAAATCATAGTGTGGTTTTGGAAATTTTGTCCAACGTTTTTGTTTTGAATTGTTTTAGATCAGACTTGATAGAATTTGCCTGAATGCTGTATTCTGTTTCCAGTGCGCTGCTTGCTTGATCGAGCAATTTTTTGATATCTTGTTTTGCCATTTTACTTCTTCTTCTCCATTACTGCCTTGACTTTTTTTAGTCTTGCGAATTCTTCCCTTTCTCGCTCTTCTAGTGTGGATAGGATGAATTTGATTCGCAATCTATATTGCGGAATGATGACGTTTTCAAGCGCATTTAGGAGTTTTTGCGTCTTTTCAAGCGCCTTTGCGAGCGCAAAAATAGAGTTCTCGTATTCTGCTGCTTTGCAGATTTTTGGCAACAATGCCTTGATCTGCTTTGCAGCCCGATCTATTGAAGAGTTGGTGTCTGCAAATCCATAAGGCATTGATTTTGTGTCTTTTTCAGTTACATTCAGTGTGGGTATGGTAACATCCACTACTCGCTTTACCTTGGTGTCCACTTCCATTACTGCTGGAGTTGATTGTGCTACCGAGTCTACTGTTGCAGTACCCAGCGATAGATATGCATCATTTACTGACTTGTAGACATCTTGTAGTGGCTCCCAGATGCCGCCGCGAGCCTTGTTTGCTTCGGTGATCATTTCTTCAATGTTTTTTAGAAGTACCTTTCTTTTGTCATCAAGAATTTTTTGGACCATTGTTGCAACTTGGCTTGAACGCTTGTACTTGAGCAGCTCGATTTTTGTTGCTGCAACATTTTGTCCAAATGACATTTTAGCTATTGTTCCTTGTAGTATTGATCGATAAACTTGTCTTTGACCTTGGTTAGCTCATTCTTTGGCAATAGTGAAACTATCTTCCACTGTAGTCCTAGTGTTTCCTCGATGGTTCGGTTTTCATCAACGCCCTGAGTCAAAAACTCTTTTTCAAATCCATCACCCACTTCGAGGTATTTCAGATCCACACCGGTAAGGCCTGCCTTGCCTACGATTCCTGCCAGTGCTCGCACCTCTTGTGCACGAGAATATGCATCATAATTTTGATTGGAGATCTCTTGGTGATCCGCTCTTGTTCTTCCCTCACCAATTCCGTCCTTCATTATACGAGAAAGACTCATCAAGATGTTGACTGGTGGATAGACTCCCTGTCTGAAGAGGTCACGTCCCAGTACGATTTGGCCTTCTGTGATGTATCCAGTAAGATCAGGGATTGGATGAGTGATATCGTCGGACGGCATGGTTAGAATTGGCATCTGAGTTACGCTTCCCTTTTTGTCCCTTAGTCTTCCTGCTCGCTCGTATATTGTGGAAAGATCAGTGTACAGGTATCCAGGATAGCCCTTTCTTCCCGGCACTTCTTCTCTTGCTGCGCTGATTTCTCTTAGTGCCTCTGCATAGTTTGTCATGTCGGTTAGTATGACTAATACATGCATTCCAAGATCATATGCCAGGTATTCAGCAACGGTTAGCGCTACTCTTGGTGTGATAATTCTCTCAATTGCAGGATCGTCTGCTAGATTCAAAAATAGAACACTTCGTTTTAGCGCACCAGATTCTTCGAGGCTTCGCTTGAAATATTCTGCCTCAGAGAACTGCACGCCGATTGCTGCAAAGACTACTGCAAATTCATCAGATGTTCCAACTACTGCTGCCTGTCGTGCGATTTGTGCTGCCAGAATGTTGTGTGACATGCCAGAGCCGGAAAAGATTGGAAGCTTTTGGCCTCTGACTAGTGTTAACATTCCATCAATGACGGAAACGCCTGTTTGAATGAAATCTCTTGGATATTCTCTTTGCTCAGGATTCATTGGCTCACCATTAATGTCGATGAATTTTTCTGCAATTGGATCTGGCAGTCCATCAATTGGTCTTCCCAAGCCATCAAAGACTCTGCCTAGGACCTGTTCAGAGACTGGCATTTCCATGACTTTACCTGCAAATTTTGCGCTGGTTCCAGATATGGATAGTCCTGTTGTTCCCTCAAATACTTGGACGATTGCTTTTCCGTTTCCTACCTCGAGAACTTTGCCTAGTCTTCGTTGTCCATCGGTTGTTTGAATTTCAACTAGCTCATCAAATGCAACGCTTTCTACGCCATCAACAATTACAAGTGGTCCTTTGATTTCTGCAATTTTGGAATACTGGACTCCGCCTTGTGAGCTCATGCTGTGATCTTAGCTCCGGATATTTTTTTGAATTCTGATTCTATTGTGCCAGTCAGTGCATCAAGCTTTGCAATCTCTTCTTCCTTTACTTCCATTCTTGCCTTGAGTAGTGTTGCAATTACTGGCATTGCTCTAATGTCTGCAAGTGCAGCACCCTCTCGTAGAGCGGCTTGGCCTTTTCTGTAAAAGTCAACCAATAATGTCAGTAGCTTGAATTGTTTTTGTGGACTGCAATAAGTATCAACATCATCAAAAGAGTTTTGCTGTAAGATTCCGATTTTGATCATTCTTGCTACTTCCAGGATTAGTTTTTCCTCATCTGGCAGTGCTTCAGGGCCTAACAGTCTGACAATTTCTTTTAGTGTGTCTTCTCTTTGTAGGATTCCGTATGCTTCTCGTCTGAGCTCAAACCAGTCTTTTGATACGTTATCGCCCCACCATTTTCCAATGTCTGCCAGATATCCAGAATAGCTGTTCATCCAGTTAATTGATGGATAGTGACGAGAGTACGCTAGTTTGGCATCCAGTGCCCAGAAGGTCTTGATGAATCTCATGGTGTGTGTAGTGACTGGTTCTGTAAAGTCTCCACCTGATGGAGAAACTGCACCAATTAGTGTTACAGAGCCGTCCCTGTCTGGACTTCCTTGTGCTCTGACACGTCCTGCTCTTTCATAAAATTCTGCTAATCTTGATGCCAAGTATGACGGATATCCTTCCTCTGCTGGCATTTCTTCGAGTCTTCCACTCATTTCTCTTAGTGCTTCTGCCCATCTTGATGTGGAATCTGCCACTAGGACGACGTCTTTACCCATGTCTCGATAATATTCTGCAATTGTAACGCCGGTGTAGATGCTTGCCTCTCTTGCAGCTACTGGCATGTTGCTGGTGTTTGCAACAAGGACTGTTCTGTCCATGAGTGGCTTGCCGGTTCGTGGGTCTTTGAGGTGTGGGAACTCGACTAGTACTTCGGTCATTTCGTTTCCTCGCTCACCGCATCCAATGTATACTACAACTTGAGAATCCGCCCACTTGGCAATTTGGTGTAAGGTTACTGTTTTTCCTGTTCCAAATGCTCCAGGAATTGATCCTGTTCCGCCCTTTGCGATTGGGAAGAATGTGTCAATAACTCGCTGGCCTGTCAATAGTGGAATAGTTGGATCATATCTTGATTGGTATGGACGTGGCTTTCTTACTGGCCAGTAATGATACATCTTGATTGGAGTTTTGCTATTATCTGCGGTTGCAAGTTCGGTTTCCAAATCATAGGTGCCTTCACTAACAATTTTTGTGATTTTGCCGCCTGCATGGTCTGGTGGAACCATTATGCCGTGCTCAATTAGGTCGGTTTCCTGCACAGAACCAATTACGCTGCCTGGTGCTACGGTGTCACCGACTTTGACTTTTGGTGTGAACTTGTATTTTTTAGTCATGTCTACTGGAGTGGTGGTGATTCCTCTTCCAATAAAAGAGCCAGACTTTTCTGCAAGATCTTTTAGTGGTCTTTGGATTCCATCATAGATCTGTCCAATAATGCCTGGACCTAACAAAACGCTTAGTGGATTTCCAGTGCCAACTACTGGCTCGCCGGGTTTTAGTCCGCTTGTTGATTCGTAAACTTGGATAAATGCAACATCTCCTGTAAGTCTAATTACTTCGCCGATTAATTTTGCGTCGCCGACAGAAACTGTTTCATACATTTTTGCATCAGACATTCCGTCTGCTTTTACTGCCGGACCGCTGACCCAAACAATTCTACCCTTTGCAACCATACCTTTTACCTTCCGAATTTTGATGCAATATCTTTCCTTATTAAAGGCTTCAGGCGATCAAGTCTTGCATCGATTGTGTTATCGAATTTCATTGTTCCATCCTTTGATTGCACCTTGATTCCGCCAAGACACTCGATCAGATCGGATGACAACGTTGCTCCTGGAAATTTTGAGAGTGAAGATTGGACAACGGACTTGTCCTTTGAATTTGTTTGAACTGTAATATCAGAAGTGCCTATTGCATCAATTGATTCTTGTAGTAATGTGGAAATTAATTTTGAATATTCGTTGTTACGATCGGTGTCTTGAAGTTTTTTGATCGCCTTCTCAAAGACCTTCTCGATTGATTCCTCGACCAGTAAGAGCTGCTTGTTTCTGGAATCCAGATCGGCATTGCCAACAATTTGCTTTTCTAGCTTCTCTGCTTCTTTTTTGCCCTCTGCAAGTATTTTGTCATATTCCTGCTCTAGGGATGTTTGTGAGTTTGCCAGCATTGATTGCGATGATTTTAGGGCTTCTTTTAGGCTTGAGACGATCTGTTGTTCTGTGTTTTGGAGAATTTTTTCTACAGTTTGCTCTAGTGCAGAATCAACGCCCATTGATCTGGCTCCAATCAGATAATGGATTTTAATGTTTGGAAAGATTTTAAAATCGTCCTTAAAACCGTAAATTGAGTTGGTAGTAGCTGATCTAAAACTTGGAAGTATTATTCTGCCTAGATCAGAGTCGCCGCAAGCAGTATCACGTCTTGCGGAATTTGAGTGGTTTCACAAAATAGAG
Organism: archaeon; assembly: GCA_021824845.1. Classification (GTDB taxonomy): domain Archaea; phylum Thermoproteota; class Nitrososphaeria; order Nitrososphaerales; family Nitrosopumilaceae; genus Nitrosotenuis. The sequence continues at coordinate 609 of JAKAJY010000109.1, read as the reverse complement.
ACAGATAGCGATCTGGTTACGCCGGAAATCGATGATCTGCTTTTGCGCGCCCAAAAATCATACCAAACAATTGACGATGTGGTAAAGGGATTACAAATTCCATTGCAGGTCGGCATCATGGAGGTTCTCTTCAAGGGGACTGTCATAAAAAAGAAGCAGTACGAGTTGGATGAGGTCCACACCATGGTTGATGATTTGGAGAAAAAAGGGCCTGCAGTTGTGGATGCTCCAGCAAAACTATTAGAAGACATGGCAGCCACTCAGCGCTCAATTGATGAATATTCTACACTAAAAGAAACACTGGACATTGTAAAAAAGCTAAACGTCGATGTCGGCGGATTTGGATTTATGAAATATTTCTACACAAATCTTTTTGTCATTAATACAAGCGAATTTGCCGAGGTAAGCCGCACCCTAGAGGGAGTCACAGTTTACAAATATGAGCTAGACACAAAGGACAAGCTAGCACTGATTGTTGTTGCAGGCACAGACGACTCTGATAAGGTTCTCAAGGTATTTCGTGGCTTTAATTCAAATCCATTTGTCATCCCACAAGGGCTGCCACAAGTTCCATCGCAGGCATATTCACTAATTGAATCAAAGCTGACA
>JAKAJY010000063.1 GCA_021824845.1 archaeon | reverse complement strand
TTTCCACTATTAGATTTTTTTTAAATTCTATATTTTCATGACTGCACATTTTTCGATACATGTTTACTGCAGTGAATCTAGGATGCATGGCCTCAAATTCTGTTTCTGACATGTCAATGAATCCTCCAAGTGTTACGAGGTTTTTTGCAGTCTTTGCTGCATCATCCAAAGTGAGGCCCAATTCTTGTGCAATTTGAGTTATGTCCATCCTGCCTTTTGTAGTGATAAGCAAAAACACCTTTGCCTCAATTGAATTAAGCTTGACTTCATTAATCAGATCATGCTCTATTTTATCCAGATTCATCACACTATATCACATCAATTTATAATTAAATCTGAACTAGTCTGATTTTATCTTGAATAGTTTTTTTGATAGCTTTAGCGAAAAGCCCATCCCAATGAAGTGAACCGCTATTCCAACGATTAGTGACATTATCTTATCACTAGTAACAAGCCAAGATGCAAAGAACGCAATTAATGACGGGATTGTGATTATCGCGCCAATGATTGAGCCCTTTAGAAATATGCCTTTTGTTGGACTGGGTTTGCTCTTGTCCACATATGCATTTTTTGCCTGCGATAATAAAAATCAAGATTCGGGCTTTACTTATACAGATTCATTGTAAGTTTTGTTCGATTCGAACAAATGGCAACTTAATTTCACAAAATCAGAAACCAGTTTGTCTAATGAATCGAAAGTATCTGAATCGAGACGACGACAAGAACAAAGAATCTGACATATTTGATAAGAAAGAAAAAGAAGTCTTTTTTGATAAAGACCCAATACAAAATTCCACAGAAGGTCAATTCGCAGAACTTGGTGACGACATCAAAGAGGCCAACAAATACATCGGCTCACTGAGTAAGCACATTTCCAATCAAAAATCAAAAATTGATACCATAAAGAAAATGCAGAGTGATTTTGAGGAGGAGCTAAGTGTTCTGACTCATGTAGGAAAACCAATCCCAATTCAGACCAGCAAGACAGAATTTGAAACCCTTGGAAAAGAATTCGAATCAGATAAGATCATGGCAGATATTACAAAAATTGTAGAAAAACAAGTCCAAAATAGAATAATGACACTTGAAAGTCAGCTTCTAGAAGAAAAAAGAAATTCCGACGAATTCAAAAGAATGCTGGAGCAAAATCTCAAAAAATTCAACAATCTGGAAAAAAGCCTCAAAGGCCAAAAGCTTGTCTTGGAATCCGAAGTCAGAAAAAAGACTGAAAAGCTAATTCAAGCAGAACGATTATCGGCAATTGGTGAGCTTGCATCAAGATTGGCACATGATCTCAAAAATCCACTTTCTGCAGTAAAGGGAACTGCTCAGTTAATCAAGGCTACAAACAAGAATCTGGACGAGCTCACACTAAAACGAATCGAGATAATAGAGCGAGCGATCTTTAGGATGACTCATCAAATTGATGGTGTTTTGGATTATGTAAAAGGCACGCCCCTTGTAAAAAACCAGCCATCTTCACTAAATGAAACAATAATCTCAGCTTTGCAAACACTACTCATTCCAACAAACATCACAATCAATTTTCCAAAAGATGACACCATAATATTGTGGGACTCGCACAAAATGCAAATTGTCTTCTCAAATATGATATTAAACTCTATTCAGTCAATAGGCGCAACCAAGGGAACCATCAACATCAGAACTAAAAAGAGACAAGATCATGTTGAGATAAGAATAGAGGACTCAGGTCCAGGAATTGCGGATCAAATTTTTGATAAGATATTCGATCCCTTGTTTACCACAAAACAGGAGGGAACCGGACTAGGACTAGCAAGCTGCAAGAACATCATAGAGCAACACGGTGGCACAATAAGCGTATCAAACAAGCCCACCACGTTCACCATTTCCTTGCCAGCCTAAACACATAGTTGCTTTATATTTAGTAAAACACAACTTGGTATAATCAAGTTGGCAAGCTACAAAAGAACCTACTCCAATGAACAGTCGATTAATTTCATAATCCCAATAATGATAATTCTGTTCTTGGGAATAGTGTATATCATGTCACTACGATATGGGCAAGGAGCGATAAGCTTCATTTTGATTGGAATTGCAGCTGCCACTATGATTTACTGGGGCTTTGTAATCAAAAAGATGACAAAGACCGAAAAGCCAAAATACACTGCGCGTGAGGCAGAAAGCAAAAACTGGGTTTATGATGTAATAAAAGGTGAAAATGAGATAGTCTTTGTGGCCGAAGTGCCTGGACCAGACGATAAAATCATGGTAAGACTAGTAGAAGGAGTATTGTACATTCGCGGCTCCGGCAGTTTTTCAAAGGAAGTACCAGTTGAGGGATCATCTGGAATGCAGATATCGGATTTCAAATATAGAAACGGTGTTCTAACTTTGCGAATCAGCAAAGCCACTACATCGACTTAGCTAGCTCTAGCTTTTCTGGAAGATACTTGTCTGTGATGTTTGTCAGGCCGTATTTTGAGAAGGCCTCAAGTTCTGCCTTTCTTTTGATTTTAAGAAATATCTCTAGCTCCTTTTTCCAAATTCCTTCTTGGTATCTTGGGTCTTTTTGCAAATCATAGATTCTTTTAATGTCAGATTCAGTCATTGGAATGGTTGGCAGCTTGTATTTTTCAATATCAGATGCCCACACGCCAACCCATTTTGCATCAGGAACTGTTAGCTCCCTTAGATGTGCAGCATTTGCCGAGCCGGATTTTATGACCATTGCAATGTGTTCTCCATAGACATCCCCATCAGTCAGTATCACAACTGGTAGTTTCATCTGTGTGTTTAGTCTTTTTAGCAAATTCCTAGTTGAACGCGGGGCTTGGCCTGCAGTATCAATGATGATTGCCTTGAATTTTTTGTCTACTTTTTCTTCAACGAATCTGGTAAAAAGTCCACCTTTTTCGATTGCAATTACTAGTTCTGCGCTGGTATCAACAAGTTCTGCCGTGCTAAGACTTGGCCCAATCAAATATCCATCTGGATGATCAGACAAGTTCGTCCTTCTGCCTTCATACCCAGGTACAGTATACTCGATTGTAAGATCACCAAAGACACTGCTTCGCTCCTCTGGGAATATGTGTAGGTCTTCTCTTGGCCTTGCAAGGACTGCCTCCAGATCCACTATAATATTATCAGATTCCGGCTGGTCCTCAAAATCAATTGCAAATGCCTGAGACGAATAGTAAATATCTCTGAGTGTTGATGATTTTTTTTCCTGAATTAGTCGGTTTGCAAAAAATGCAAGCCAGATTAGTTGGGTAAACGATCGAAGCTGTGCCATGTTTCTAGAACTACGCAATCCGGCGGCTTTTCCAAGTATGTACTGACGCAGTTTCTTATCATATACAATGTTGCTAACGGATCTGCTTGGCACATAGAATTGTGGGAACTGTCCTTTTTCCAGATCATTGTAGATTTTTGCTCCTTCCATTTTGAGCAATTCCATTAACGAGTCACGCTTTGCGGTTGCGACCTTTTCTGCATTATTCTTTGGCTTCGACATTTGTCCCCAAATCCTTGATCATCTTTTTGTAGTCTGGTTCTTTACTCTTTCCTGCTAACTCTGTTGCAAATTGCGCAATTAGTGGTAGATATTTTTGATACAGGTTGCTTCTCTTCTTTTCTGCCTCGGCTAGGCCCCGCTTTGACATGTATGCCGAAAGCTTTCTTAGCAAAAACTGTAGTGCCAGCTTTAGTTCTTTTTCGATTTCCGGCCTGTCCGCCACGTTTTCCTTGCCTACAGTCTTGTATGGGATTCGGGTGGAGCAGATATGGCTAACTATAACCAGCGGTGAGTCATTTTTTATCTTGTATCTACCCCAGTCAGTCTCATTTACCACCTGTAAGACAACATCGCTTCCTTCATCATATAACAATGGAATTCTGTTTGCAAACCTAAAGACATTGATTTTACCTGAGGGGATCTCACCCCCATATGCAATTCCCATTTCCACTACAAACGGAAACCCGGAATATGCTGATGCGCTTCTTTGTATGACATCAAAAAAGTCAGGCTTGAAGAACTGCTGAATTCCTTTGCGGAGTGGTTCCTCGCCCAATGGTGCAAGACAAGTCGGATCCGGGGACAAAAAGTCCTCATATTTTTGAAGTGAATCACTAAGCTGTACTAGCTCATCGTTGGTAAAAGAGCCGATTCTTTTCTCCGGTTTTAGGCTGGCAAATTCCGCAAATTTGTTTGCAGTAGATGGTCCAATTCTTTGGAATCGTTTTGTAAGAAATGTCACAAGCGACTCGCCTGCAACCGTATTTGCAAGTTGCTTATAGTATTGGCTTGATTTTGGCATGTCCACCATTACAGATTTTGATTCCCCAAAGTCCCAGTATGTGAGGTGCTTGTTTGCCAAGTCCACATCGTCGATTCGTATCTTCATTACCTTATCAAAATCCATTTGCAGAAACGACATCAGTGCAATTATCACTCGGACGGGTCTGGATAATGAGGCCCATTTTTTTTCTGCCCTCTGCATAATTCCTTCAAAGTTCAGATTCTTTTTTGCAAGTCCCAATTCTTTGCGAACCTTTTCAATCATTGCATTATCAAGTGTTGGAATCTCATAATGAGTGTCAACTATCATTCTGCGAATGGTTTCAACATCGACTCCGTGTGGGTGCGGCTTGATTATGGTCGGCGGTGACGGCATTGTGTCAACTATTCTTTTGTAGTGAAATTTTTCGCCCTTTGGATCATCAAATGTTATGGTAGCATATGGCGTAATCAGCGAAGTCTGATACACATAGTCACGGATTTTTGCACCGGCCTTGGAATAGTCACCCTCTAGCGTGATGCTGACATTGAGTCCCTTTTTGCCGGTCTCTTTTGTGGTGTGCTTCATTATGACTGGCTTGTTTTTTTGGATATCAAGCATCATAGAGTATTCATGCGAGTCCTTGCCATCAACAGAACTCGATACCACCACTGGCTTGTTTGTAGTGATCTGTCCGTACAGTATTGCCATTGTGGCACCAAGGCCAAACATTCCCCTTGCTTGTTTTAGGCCGAATTTGGATCCATACAGAACTGTTCCAAAGGCCAGGGGAATTTGCTTTGAATCCATTCCAGGGCCATTATCCTTTACTGTCAGAATGTACGGTTTTGGGTCTGGTTTTTCAGGATCGACTGCCTTGATTATTAGATGAACATCAGGTAGGATTCCCCTTTGATCACAGGCATCAAGTGCATTTTCCACAAATTCTCTGACTGCCGTATATAGTGAACGTGTAGGATTTGAAAATCCGGCAAGGTCTCGGTTCCTATAAAAGAACTCGCTAGGGGATATTTGACTGAATGTTTCCTTAAGCGACATCTCTATCTTCCCACAGCTTCATTCTGTCCATCTTTTGCTTTCTCTTGTTTGCCTCAAGTTTTCCATATACAGAGCCATGCCTACTGCCACTAGAAATTGAGGAGATTGCAGAGACTGCCAGCTTTATTTGAATTGGCTCGCCGATGATTGAGACTGTTTTTCCGTAAACGCAGATATTAGTATTAGTAAGGTTCTCCATGTTTACTCTCGCCCTACCTCCCTCTCCAATTATTCTTCCTTTTATCCTTTCAATTTGTTGTGGGGATTTGCCAGCAAAGTCCCTAAGATCCATCACATGTAAAACATATTCTTCTTTTAGTAATTTCATTGCACTCTCCGGCGAAAATCCTCTACCAATTGCTGACACTAGTTCGGTTGCCTTGAATGGTTGGATCTGACTTACCGATCCATCGGCAACTATTTCGACCTCACCAGTTTCACTATCGATTTCGAGTTTGACAAAGCAGGCTTTTTCTATTTGTGACTTTACTTTTCCAGCCTTTCCAATAAGCGCACCTACACGGTCTACTGGAATTCTTACTATTTTCTCAAAGCTCATGATATTATTTTGGCAAGGATATCAGCTGGATTTTCAACTGTTAGTCCTCTTTTTGCAAAAAAGTAAGACACGTTTTTAATGTCTCTTTCGAGAAAGTTTTGAGTATTTGGGTGCATTGTGTCAACTGCAGACCCAAAGTCAAACAGAACTAGGCCATTTTCGGTCTTGAACACATTATATTCTGAGAGATCGCCATGGACAAGTTTTGCTTTTTTGTATAGATCGACAATCAGCTGGATCAATTGATGATAGTCATTTTCATCTACTTCTGTTTCGTGTAGTGTTGGTGCCGGAACTCCATTTGTTCCAACAAAATCCATTGCAAGTACGTTTTTTGAGACATGGATTGCCCTCACCGCAGGAATTCCTTTTTTTTCACACTGGATCAGGTTTCGGAATTCTTTTTTTGCCCAAAGGTACACCAAGTTTCTTGTTCCCTTTTTGAGGTGCAAGAATCTGGGATCCCCTACTATGTATTGGGCTCGATTTTTGAAGCTCGAAGTGCTAGTCAGATATACCTTTAGTGCCACATCTTTTCCCTTCGGGTCTACTGCCCAGAACAAGACAGACTCTTTGCCTGCCTTTACTATGCCATTAACATATGCGATTATCTTTGCGTTGATCATCTCATACATCGTAAACATTGTAGATTTGTCAAGGACTTGATTGACGACTTTATTTTTGTTGAACCCGTCCTCCGGAGTATGTTTTCTTTGTTTTGGCGTTACATTGCGGAATCTGGACTCAAAGTCCTCAAAATTTTCCAGTCCGGAAAAATCATCAGATGACAATTTCTTCCATTATATTACAATTAGAAATCTTTTGGCAAGTGATCATTGGCCTTGAGCCAGTCCACTTGGGACAGTGTGAATCTCCAAGTGATGTCACCACGGTCGTCTTGTTTGAAATCCCATGGTGCAATAATTACAACGTCATTGTCTCTAATCCAAATTCTTCGCTTTAGTTTTCCTCGGATTCTGCCGCGTCGGGTTTTCTCATCGGTGCATTTTACTAAAACTTGATCACTGCCGAGGAGCTTGATGACCCTACCCAACAATTCGCCTTGTTGTGGCAGCTGAATATCTTTTAGCTCACTTTCATTTAGAACCTTACGCTTTCCCAATCACTAAGATAGTAGAATTTTTGTATATAATTGTGTGCTTTACATTTTGAAAACAATCAGAAAAGGAACGTCCTCAATTGTTTTTACTCCTTGTCTCGATCCGATGTTTAGCTCAACTGACATTTCAATTGTTTGCTTGCCGACCAAATTCAGAACGGAGCTGTTTTTCATCAATGTTTCAGCTTCGGCTTTTTCCACCAGTCTTTGTCCGTAGTAGCTTTTGCTGATGTTGATTTGCAGATTGCCATTTTTTACTATTCTACCAAGTAGTTCTTCATCGCACATATTCAGCATGTTGCTGTTTTGATAGTTCGATGTTCTAACAAAGAATCGCATTATGCGTATTTACCTTTAAGTGATGATTTGGCGCCGCATGCCTCGCAGACCAAAAATGTAATTCTGTTTTCTCGCTCTACTTTGGTATCTGGGCTCTTGCAGGTTGGACATTCAAGATAGTCCTTGACGTAAATTGAGAGTAAGCTCACAAAGTCATGTGGCTCTCGCCTTCCAACAAAGATTGCCTTGTCTCCGCTTCGCTCAGCCGGAGTTGCAAATTCCTTTGCCAGATACTGCAGGACCTTGTCTGGATCTCGTCGAAGTTTTTTTGCAAAATCCATAAAGTTTCTCAGAATGGTACGCTGGCCTTCCCACATCACATCTGGTGATGGAAGCTCAAATCGCTCGCCAGTATCTGTCTTTTTTGCGGAAATCTTGTCCTGAATTCTCTTTAGTAGGCTTTCGTATTCGGATTTGGTCAATGCTGACATAGACAGGTCTGCCTATATGAGCTTAAGTCAAAAAGAAAGAGTGGTTTAGCTTAAGGAGCGCCGATTCTAAAGACGTTAGTTCCACATTTTGGGCAAACGCCTTTTACAGCTGGACGACCATTCTTTAGCTTTGTCACTTTAGGATCTTTAATTTCCCGTTTTGCTCTGCATTTTACACAGTAAGCTGTAGCCATGATGTCTGGTTTACAGTGTGCGTGTATTTAGCAAGAAGCGGTAAAAATTATTTCACTATAGTATTGACGAGTCTACATTTACAATACAGGATACATTGCGGATTTCGACACAATTTGGAGTAATTCCGAGTTTTGCCAAATTACGACATAAAACATAAAATTTCGGCAAAACCACCACACAAAACTGCAATTGCATTATAAGCGGCATTTTTTCCTACCAAATAAGGTTGAAATCAAAAAAAGGCTTTGTCATAACGGCGGCAGTTCTTGCAGCAATTACTGCGGCAAGCTTTTCAATTTGGTTCATACCGCAAGACACCCAGACCAAGATAATCATCTCAAATCCAAAAGATGAGCTTGATGCATTAATTGATCAGCAAAAAACCATTACAGAGTCCGACAAGGAAGAATTTGAAAAGATGATCTCAGGCCAGATCACACCAGACAATTACATCATGATTGCTGATGTATCTTCATCACAGATTCGTGCCATGATAATTAGCATTACAGAACCAGATATCTCCCAAGAATGGCTAACAAGTTATTCAGCGCTTGCCGAGTCCTTGCGCGCATACAATACGTATCTCAGAGAGACAGTCGTGGTTGCGGAAAAGCTAAAGGCAGACCCAATAGCAGACATCTCAGAG
>JAKAJY010000003.1 GCA_021824845.1 archaeon | reverse complement strand
CCAACGCTTCCGCAATATGTAATGATTTCAGAATCTTCGTTGATGTTTCTATTTTTGAGCAAGCGTTTAAGATCATCTTTTTTTCGCAGTATTTTGTCCTCTGATGCTAGGGTTCGGTAGGGGATGTTGATGGCACCCGGAATGTGCTGCTCCAAATAGTTTAGGCGCTCACGATTATCAATCACTATAACATTTTTACCTTCTTTTGCTTTTTCTAGGTAGTCCGCAGTTGCCATTATCTCCGGATGCAAATTAACGGAGTGAATCTTTGGAGATACGGTTGTCTCTGAAGAATCGGTTTCCAATCCCAGTCCCTTCCATTGCGAATAGGTTGTGTCTAATAATGAGACATCGGAGTGGCCCAAATACTGCAAGGTCCAAGCTACGCGTGACGCCAGAGCACCAAACGTATCATCATAGATTACAACTGGGGTTTGATCATCAATTCCAAGATTTTGTGCAATCTTTAACACCTTTTCTGGCGAATCATCAGCCAATAGTTCTGCCAAAGGCAGATTGACGGATTTTGGGATGTGATCTTTTTTGTAGTCTTCTGCACGTCTTACATCAATTACTCGTACGCTATTATCTCGAAGTTGGCCTCGCAGACTGTCAGAATCAATTGTGGACTTGCTCAAGCTGCGCATTCTCCCTTGCCAGTTCTTGCGTGATAGTGAGAGCCGCTTCCATAGTCCGCATAGAAGTCCTTGTCTGCTTCAATTGATGGTGCCTCTGTGAACGGCAAGAGAATTTTTTTAATATCATCAAGTGACCTTACTGCCGAGTCTGCATGTCCGGTGACTACTTTGTGAATCCAAGACTTGAAGTCTTCTCCTTGCTTTTTGTTTGCCTTGAATATCTCAATTAGTTTTATGGTTGCAGGGATTACTCGCTTTGCTGGAATTCTAAGCAATGTCAATCCAAGCATCGTATCGCCATCGGATCGTCCGCCAAGCGACATTTGGTACACTGGGTACATGTCTTTTCCTGTACGTCCACCGCCACCAAAGAATCCCAGTGTTGCAATTTCATGCTGACCACAAGAGTTAGGACATCCGCTGATTTTGATTGATGCTTCTCGAAGATCTTCGTCTTCGTCCAGTTTTAGTTCGATAAACTTTCTTTGTATTTCCTTTGCCAGTCTATGTGAATTCGTTAGTGCCAAATTACACGATGTCGTGCCAGAACATCCAATTGGATGCACCATGGTAAGTGAGCCAGGATTTGCAAGTCCTATTTCCAGTAATCTCGAATACAGTCGTGATAAATCAGATTCTGCAACCCATCTCAGATAGATGTCTTGGACAAATCCCGTTCGTGCATAGCCTTCGGCTGAGAACTCGCGTGAAATATCTGCAATTGCTCGAAGCTGGCTTGCGGTAACATCTCCTGCTTCTAGTGTTATTGATACTGAATAGTAGCCTGCTTGTTTTTGTGCAAATGTGTTACCTTTGCGCCATCTTGAGAATCCATCTGGGATTGATTTGCCATCAAACCCTGAAATTCTTACGTGTGGCTCTATTTTTTGCGGATTTTGATCAACGGATAATTTCACTATTGCTGATTGTGTCATTCGAACCAGTGCGCGTTCCTTTAGAACCAAATTCTGGAATTTCTCCCAACCCATCTCATCAACCAGATATCGCATTCGGTTACGCGCCATATTCTTTCTATCACCCAACCTATCAAAGATCCTAATTGTTGCAATTGATGTGTACAGTAAGTCTTCTTCCGGAGTCCAATCTTCCAGCTGGTGTCCAACAAAGGACTTGTTACCAAGACCACCTCCCAAAAACACCTTGAATCCCCTTTGTTCTTTGCCATTTATGGTTTTGATTTGTGGAATTAGTCCGACATCCACCATTCTTGCCATTCCGTGTTTTTCACAGCATGTAAAATTGAACTTGAATTTTCTTGGCAATGACTGGTTGAGTGGATTTCTTAGGAAAAACTTGGCAGTTGCAATTGCATATTGGGTAACATCAAACTCTTCCGCATTACACACTCCGGCAAGCGGACTGCACATTACATTTCTGACGGCATTTCCACATGCCTCTCTTGATGTAAGTCCTACTTCAGCCAAGCTTCGCATGATCTCAGAGACGTCTTCCAGTATTACCCAGTGGAGCTGCATGTTCTGTCTAGTGGAAACATGTGCACTACCTATGGAGTATTGTTCAGATAATGTAGCTAATCGTTCTAATTGGTGTGGATAGACTTCACCTGCTGGAAGCTTTACTCGCACCATTGCATAATCATCAGTCATTCGAGTACCATATGCACCATGCTGCAGTCGGAATCGTCTGAATAGATCAGCGTCTAGCTTGCCCTGTCGGAACTGTTTGACGGTATTTGCAAAGTGATCAGCCTCTTCTATCCGTGCCCAGTTTACCTTGGGTTTGCGGCCTTCTTTTGGCTTGTGTATTGTTGTACTCAAATTCAACTAGCTTCCCTTAAAATCGGATATAAATTTTTGATAAAAATTGGAATTTACCAGCATAACAAAAACGCCGGTAATATTTTCCGGCTTGCATTAGTGTTACCTAATGTGAAACGTTTGGGTACAACTGACAATAAACTATTAATGTCATTTAATTTGGGCTAAATTCGTGCAAAGCGCTCAGACAAAAGAAAAGACAAAAATTTTTGCAGATGTAAACGAGGCAAGAATCACAGCTGCAATTGCTGACGAATTCTTTGCAGTCTTTAAAGAAAGAATAACATCAGACGTCATAATTATTGGAGCAGGCCCTGCAGGACTTACAGCTGGCAGAGAATTATCATTAATGGGCTACAAGGTCCTAATCATAGAGCAGAACAACTATCTTGGCGGCGGTTATTGGCTCGGTGGTTACATGATGAACCCAGTCACAGTTAGAGCGCCGGCACAAAAAATCTGGGATGAACTAGGAATTCCATACAAGCAAGCAGGAGACGGACTATACATAACTGCAGGACCACATGCAGTATCCAAGCTAATTGCTGCGACATGTGATGCTGGCGTGAAATTTTTGAATCTAACTAAATTTGATGATCTGATTTTGAAATATGGACGAGTCTCAGGCTTGGTTGTAAACTGGATGCCAGTTTCTGCTCTGCCAAGAAACATCACATGCGTAGACCCAGTAGCACTGGAAGCAAAAATGGTAATTGATGCATCAGGACACGACTCTGTTGCAGTAAAAAGACTAGTGGACAGAAAACTAGTGGAGTGGAAGGGAATGAATCCAATGTGGGTAGAGGAAGGCGAAGACAAGGTAGTAGAAGCTACAGGTGAGGTCTATCCAGGGCTAGTCATTGCAGGTATGTCCGTTACCGAAACGCATGGCTTGCCAAGAATGGGCCCGACCTTTGGCTCCATGTTGTTTTCAGGAAAGAGAGCAGCCGAAATAACTGCTCAAAAGTTAAAAGAATTAAACCGAACCTAGATTGTGAAGATTTCCAAGATATTTCTCTACGATGAACCATCCGTACCAGAAATAAAACTAGATGAACTTGCGCTATTTTTAGAGCAAACGTTTCATGTACCAATCCAAAAAAGAAAAAACATTTTCCTAAACAATCAACAGATTGCAGAATCGTTGGCGGCAACTAGAATATTCAACTACAGACAAGAGTTTCAGAAGCACGACCCAACACCAGAAGAAATTCAGTTTGAACTGGACTCGTTTGTTGATTCCTCAAAGACCGAAAACATTATTCTGTATGACGGATTTGAGTTCCACAAAGTCATAACAACATTAATCCCAAAAGAAGAATCAAGTTTGGATAATTTCCATTTGATATTTACAAACAAGTTGACCTGCACCTTTGATAATACGGATTTTAGATATCATGGTCGCGCATTGATTGGCGCAAATCCATCAATCATATCCACCACCGGAATAATTGAGGCACCTGCCAAACCACGCCAGTACTACATGGAGATGATGACAAACTATGGCATGGGCCTAAATATTGATTCTATTAAAGAAAAATACAAAGGCCAATACCTCGAATATCACGATGCCAGACTGGACAAAATAATCCAGGGCTATGCAATGCAGGCAATGTTTTATCACATTACTGGTGAGCCATTTTGCGAGTTTTTGGATTGTAGATTATACAATGCGCATTGGCAAGCCGATCTGTTGCATTCTCAGCTGGAGTTTGGTAAGCTGTGCCCAAGACACCAAAAAATAATTGATGACTGGTTGACTTAAATTGTTCAAATAACTAGCCACAAACATGATGGCCTCAGACGGCGGCTCTACCGTAATGATCGAAAAAGAGTTTCCAAAAACGGAGAAAAAGAAAACCAGATTTGATGTGATAATTATCGGAGCAGGCCCTGCAGGATACACTGCTGGGATTTACTGTTCTCGTGCAAGACATGACACCTTGATCTTATCAGGAATTTTACCGGGAGGACAGCTGGTAAACACCACAGAAGTTGAGAACTATCCGGGATTTGAAAATGGGATAATGGGACCAGACCTGATGATTACAATGCGAAAACAAACAGAACGAATGGGCACCACCATCATAGACGACGAGGTGATTGATGTTGATTTTAGACACAAACCATTCAAGATCCTCACATCATCTGAGGAATATGAGTGCAGGGCAGTAATCATCGCAACTGGCGCCACTCCAAGAAAGCTAGGTATTGCAGGTGAGCAGACCTTTGGAGGAAAAGGAGTATCATATTGCGCAACATGTGATGGTCCATTCTTTAGAAATCAGGAAATTATCGTAGTCGGAGGCGGAGACTCGGCAATTGAAGAGGCAACGTTTCTGACCAAGTTTGCAAGCAAGGTTCATCTGGTTCACAGAAAAGACCAGCTCAGGGCAAGCAAGGTAATGCAAGAGCGAGCATTTTCAAATCAAAAAATTCAGTTCCACTGGAATTCCGCAGTTACAGATATTATCGGTGATCAAAAGGTGCAAACAGCAGTACTAAGCGATGTGAAATCAGGCCAAAAGACTAACCTCCCAGTAGGTGGAATATTTGTGGCAATTGGACATGAGCCAAACACAAAGATCTTTGTCAATAGTATAGAATTAGATGAGAATGGCTACGTCAAACTAAAGGATCATACCAAGACCAACATTCCCGGGGTATTTGCTGCAGGCGATGTTCACGATCACAGATACAGACAAGCAATTACAGCAGCCGGCTTTGGTTGCATGGCAGCAATTGATGTGGACAAGTATCTAACTGAGAACAAATCCTAGTTCGTTCGATTCAAACAAACAATTACAGAAACCATCGGCATCCTAGTTTTAGCTGTAAGAAATATTGTTTGAGAAGACTAGTCTGAAACTTAGTGGAGCCATTGGAATCATCATACTGTTACTAGGTGTTACCATATTGTTTGGGACATTTCAGATGTCAAAGGTCAGCTCTGAAATTGTAATGCTATCAGAGGCATACAAACCACTCCAAACAAGCCTAAACAAAATCGAGCTATATCATGCTAGTCAAACAGATAGCTTTGAGAAATTGATCATGTCACAGCAGAACAATTTGAATTCGGATAGTGCAAAAGAAGAATTTTGGTCAAGCACCATACGGATACAATCCGAAATAGAGCAGGCAAAAAAAATCACACAGAGTGGATTCTCAGTAGCGCCAGACCCAACTCAGGCAAACTTTAAGCTAGTACATCAAATGTTCACAGATATCGAGCAATCCAGTATAGAGTATGAGGAGCTGGCAAAATCAGCTCTGGAAACACCAGACAGTGCCATTTTACTAAAGCAAATTGCTGCAAAAGATTCACAGATCCAAGATGAGATAAAATCTGCAACAAACGAGATAGACTCCTTTAATGAACAGTCGATTTATGCAATTGAAGAGCATGAACGTGGATGGCTCATTGTGCAAATCGGAATCATAATTACAGTTGGGGTTATTGCAATGACATTACGCTATTTCTTTGGGCAGATAAACTCGGAGCTCAAAAAAGAAATCGAGAGCAAAACTCGCGAGATATCTGAGGCAAACAAAAAACTTCAAGACTTGGACAGGATGAAAAACGAGTTCATTAGCATTGCATCACATGAGCTAAAAAGTCCAATTCAGCCAATCTTTGGATTTGCCGAGCTTGCTCAATCAGGAGATATAGACCAAAAAGAGGCATGGGATGGAGTGACCTCGCTTGCCAAAAAACTTCAAGACTTGGCAAACGATGTGTTAGATGTAACCAGAATTGAAAGTAGCAGGCTAACTCTATATCCAGAAAAGATCTCACTAAATGAAACAATACATGAGGCCATCCACATGGCGCAAACTGGCATGACAAAACCAATCAAGATGCTGGAAGAACTAGACTTGGATGTAACAATAGAGGCAGACCGCACACGATTGGATCAAGTATTACGAAACATCATTAATAATTCAATCAAGTTCACAGATACCGGTCACATCAAAATAAAGACAATCACAAACAAAAATGAGGCAATAATATCAATATCAGATACAGGCCTTGGCATCCCAGAAGACATTCTGCCAAAGATATTTGGCAAGTTTGCAACCAAGGGCCACGAGCGGGAGAACCAATCAGGAAACGGCCTTGGCTTGTTTTTGTGCAAAGGCATAATCGACGCCCATGGTGGCAAAATATCTGCCAGAAATAATCAGGATGGCGGTGCAACATTTGAGTTTTCATTGCCCATCGCATCAAAGAACATCGTCAGTACGATGGTAAACTAGTTCGTACTAAACGAACAGACGCGCACTCAAGTATGGAATTTGCAAAAAACCAATCAATGAGTCTCAAAATTTTGGTAGCAGAAGACAATACGTTCACTGCCACCCAATACACCAAAGTGCTGCAAAAAAACGGCCACAAGGTAATAGTTACCAGAGACGGCGAGGAGTGTCTGCAGATTTACGAAAACGCACTATCAGAATTTGATTCATTGGACCAGAACCCATTTGATGTTATTTTATTGGACAATAACATGCCAAAGAAAAGCGGGGTTGAGGTAGCAAAGGAGATTCTAGACAAGCGACCAAACCAGCGAATAATCTTTGCATCAGCATACGATATCAATTCGCTGATTAAATCGCCCGGAATTGTACCAGAGTCTGTAGAAATCTTGGAAAAACCATTCTCATTGAACACAATGGTGAATAGAGTTCAGGCCTAAAGATACGCTATTTTTGATAGATTTTTTGCTTGCTTGAGATTTGCATCGAATTCTTCTTCGCTAAAGATCTTTTGCTGAACATACAGTGATTTGAATTTTCTACCATCATCTGCAAATATTCCAACCACAACGCCCTCATCAATTGGATAGTTCTTCATTCCCGCATACACTGCAGCAGAAGATGGTGATACCAGCATTTTCTCTTTTGTAAAGATTTCCTTTACTGCCGCAAACGCAGTCTCATTGTTTATGGTAATCCAGCCATCTACTGTCTTTTCCCGTCGCAAAAACAAATCAGGCTTGGCAGATTCCTCAAAATTTCTCAATCCCTGAATCAAATGGTTTTGCTGTGGTTGGACCCCAATTGTCTTTATCTTTGGATTCTGCTCTTTTAGAAATGTCGAGATTCCAGTAACTGTACCTCCAGTTCCGACACCAGTAAAGAAATGAGTCACCTTGCCTTCGGTTTGCTTCCATATTTCAGGGCCTGTTCCCTTGTAGTGGCCCATAAAATTTGCCTCGTTTGCATATTGATTTGGAGAATAATATTTGTCAGGGCGTGATGATGCAATCGATGTGGCAAGGGCAATACTTTGATCAGTTCCGGCACCGACCTTTGGGCAGAGATCATCACTTGTTTCATATAACTTGGCGCCAAGTTTTGCGATGATTTTCTTTGTTTCCTCGGATGCCTTTTCTGGAATTACTATCTCCACCTCATAGCCCAACAGACTGGCAATTCCAGTAAGTGCAATTCCCGTATTACCAGATGTTGGCTCGATTATTATGGTGTGGTTTCGCTTTAGCTTGCCTTTTTCCTCGGCATCCTTGATCATCCAATATGCGGCCCTGTCCTTGACTGAGCCAAACGGGTTGTGTCCCTCTAGTTTTGCAAAATATTGGACCTTACTATTTGATAATGATTCTAGTTTTACTAGCGGTGTATTGCCAATTCTGTCTAGCGTGTCTGCATCAAGTACGACTTTGGCCAGAAATTATTTCACCTTTTTTATCGAGAACTCTAGTTCGGCGTCTTTTTTTTGCAATGATAATAGTTCGTGTCCGTTTCGCTTGACCCAACGTGATATGTCTTCTTCTGCGTTTGGATCGTCAGCTAGAACAGTAAGTGTTTCCCCCACTTGCATTCTCTCGACTTCTATTTTTGTTCTAAATACAGGTTCTGGGCAGAACAATCCTCGAGCATCTAGCTTTTTTGTTGTAGCACTCATTAGTATTTCTCAAAGGTCGGTTTGTCATATTAAAATCTATTTAGGATTTTTACTGACTTTAGTTTTAGCTAAGCTCAAAAAATCACATCAAAACGCGGATCATTATGCAAAAATTCTGTCTTATTTTCCTATAATCTTATTAGTCTGAGCGACCCTACTATTTTGAAGATGGGAATCATAAGAATTGGCGGTAGAGGAACATCAAAAAGAATAGCTGAAAAAGAAGAAGACAACTGGTCCGGAACTGCATTCAAAAAATACAGCGAACAACAAAAAGAGGCTGCAAAGGACAGATACATCTCAATGGGTCGAGGCACTGCAAAAATAAAGTTCAGTGATGTGACAAGCACAGAGACAAAATCATCCAAGGGAATGTGGGTTGGAACAGGTCGTGGAACTGGCAGAAGAAAGCTAGACTAACCTACCAATAATAAAATCAAAAATAAGAAAAGACAGGACTCTTATCTAAAAGTCCTTATCTTATTTACTACTTTTTTGTGATCGTACGCAGAAGTTGTTGTGATAAAGAACAGATGATTCCTTCCTG